>JASLLI010000024.1 GCA_030747125.1 Fidelibacterota bacterium
TTAACCTATTGGGCTGAGATAAATCTCTGGCACGAATACCGCAGCGGTTATATTTATCCACATATGCTGGTCCAATCCCTCTACAGGTGGTGCCAATTTTCTGCCCTGAGTTTTCTTCCGAGCGAGAGTCAATCCACTTATGAACCGGTGTTACAATATGCGCATTAGAAGCAATATGCACAGAGCTGTTATGGTTAATACCATTTTCCTTCAGCATGTCTAACTCTGCCACCAGATCAACAGGGTCAATGACCATGCCGTTCCCCATAACGCATTGGCAATTTTCCGTAAGTATTCCGGACGGAATTTGATGGAGAACTATTTTTTTATCTTTCAGGTACACTGTATGTCCTGCATTAGCTCCACCCTGATATCTTGCTACCAGGCGGGCATTGCTGCTGAGTAGGTCAACAATTTTTCCTTTCCCTTCATCTCCCCATTGACCACCTACGATCGCGGTAATTGACATTTATATTTTTCCCCTGTTATTTTTTGCGTAAAAAAACTCCGATAAACCTGTCGGAGTTTCTTTATCATTATAATATTTTTTCTGACACACTATTTATGTGGAGTGCTTTTTGACCGTTTTTCAAAATAAACCATGACAGGACTTGCAACAAAGATTGAAGAATAGGTTCCAACCATTACGCCAACAATGAGAGCGAAGGCAAATAGATTAATGACCTCACCGCCCCAAATGAAAAGGATAGCCACTACCAAAAGGGTAGTCAGCGAAGTGATGACCGTTCTATTCAATGTTTCATTGAGAGAAATATTAACCGCTTCATCTAAGGTTTTTTTCAAATAGTTAGGAATATTTTCTCGGATTCGGTCAAAGACAACTATGGTGTCATTTAAGGAATACCCCACAATGGTTAAAAAGGCGGCAATAATGGATAAATTGATTTCAAAATCCAGAAGGGAAAAAACGCCCAGAGTAATGGATACATCATGCACCAGCGCCATTACTGAACCTAAAGCGTAATAACGGTCAAACCTAAAGGCTATGTAAATCAATATAAGGAGTAGCGCTAATCCTATAGCAAAGAGGGCATCTGTCTGAAGTTCCTTTCCAATTTTTGGTCCTACAGATTCCACCCGTCTTAAGGTAAAGGTATCTCCCAGTGCCGTTTTGAGTTGTTCAGAAATTTCCAGACTGGAACCGGAAAACTGGGTTTTAATAAGCACTTCCTCAGGGCTGCCAAATTCAACAATTTCTGCTCCCCTAAACCCAAAATCTGCAAGCTGATTTCTTAATTTTGATATATTAACAGGGTTTTCAAATTTAACCTGAGCAACTGTGCCCCCTGTGAAATCAATTGAGAGAAGAGGTCCGCCTTTCATAAATAGCGAAACTAACCCTGCAATAATTAAAGCCAGAGACAGAACGGCAGTGAATTTTTGTTTACCGATAAAATTGACATTTGTTTTAGAGAGTAATCGCATTTTATATACTTAACTTTTCAATTGGTTTACTATGTGAGAAATACATGAACACCGACCGGGTAACAAAAATAGCGGTAAACATAGAACAGACAATTCCCGTACTCAATGTAATGGCAAATCCTTTTATGGGCCCGGAGCCAACCCATGCCAAAACGAAGGCTGCGATTAGTGTGGTTACATTGGCATCAAGAATTGTAATGAATGCCCGCTCATACCCTGCATCAATAGCCGCTCTTACGGTCTTTCCAACATCTAACTCTTCACGGATGCGTTCAAAAATAATCACATTTGCATCCACCGCCATGCCTATGGTGAGGATGAGCCCTGCAATACCTGGCAGGGTAAGAGTTGCATTTAATCCTGCTAAAACAGCGACTACTAAGACAATATTCAGCAGCAATGCCATAGTGGCAAGAATTCCTGCAAAGCGATAATATATAATCATAAAAACCATCACAACCAATAAGCCAATCATCATGGCTTTTCTGCCCGATTGAATGGAATCTGACCCCAAAGATGGCCCCACGGTGCGTTCTTCAACAATTTCAACCGGTGCAGGCAACTCACCGGCTCTGAGTACATTGGCAATGTCCTTGGCTTCGTTTACATCTGCAAACCCTGTTACCTGAGTCTGTCCTGTAGGGATTTTATCTCTGATAACAGGAGCCATGAAAACTTTGTCATCTAAAACTATGGCTACCTGTTTATTAATATTTGCACCGGTAAAGCGGCTCCAGCGCTTCGTCCCCTCCGGACTCATGGACAGATTCACCACCCATTGACCTGAGGCATCCGTTCCTGCAGCACCCATTGTGGCTTTGGGTGCCTTAACCATTCCACCGGAAATTTCAGGATTTGCAGCCACATAATACAATTGACGATATTCGATGAAGGCTCCTGTTTCATCCTGAGCAGTTTCCATCTTATTACCCCAAAGGAACTTTCCGCCCCGGGGAATGACTTTCTGTAAACTAGGGTTCTCCAGGATTTCTTTCACCGTTTGATATTCCTGTGCAATGACTCCAACTCCATTTGGTACGCCACGCAGGTATCCTGAAAATGGTGCTTCTTTTAATATTTCTGCAGGTGTATTCTGATCAAAAACGGGTTCGTCTAAAATACTTCCTTCGGAAAAAATATCCTCAGCTGAATCGGTGGTATCAACCTCACCTGATTGAAAGGTATTATTCTCTTCCGCTGCAACAGGAATAATGGTGGAATCCGATTTAAGGTGGTCATCCAGTTTATTTAAAACGAGTTCCCATTGGTCATTCAAAACCAGGGTGAATTCTAAGGAAGCCGTCCGCTGAATGAGCTTTCTGGCCCGTTCGGAATCCTGCACACCAGCCAATTCTACTATTATTCTGTTTGCTCCGTATTTTTGAATGGTAGGCTCAGATACTCCAAATTCATCCACACGATTTCTGATAATTTCAAGAGCACTTGAAATAGCATTATCCCGTTGAACTTTTAACTCCTCAACTACAGAGGCGTTGTCTCTTTGAGTGGCTAAACCGCTGTAACTGCGGATGAGACGAAGTTCATTTTCATCTGCCAATGTCAAAAATTCAGTGAAAAAATCCGTCTGGTTATCAGTAGTTCTTTCCTCTGCTAGAGTTATAATAGATTTTAACTCATCTGACATTTTATTTGCCAGTTTCTCTACTAATTTGGGGATTTCTACTTCCAACAGAACATACATTCCGCCCTGGAGGTCTAAGCCTAAATTAATGGCTCCCTCCTTCAACTCTTTTCTGGCTTCAAGGGAAAGGTCTGATTTTTCTGAATCTGAAAGGGAATAAAAAGTGTATGTAGGCCAGATCAAATAGGCAGACGCCAATAAAATCACGGCGATCAATGCCCACCGATAGCGAATATCTTTAAACAATGTATTGAATTATTTGATTAGTGATTGAAGTGAAAACAGTAATTATGTTACTGGATTACGGGGGTGAATTTACAGAGTTCAATTTACCCCTACAAAAGGTTGTTTTAAAGCAGTGCCTGAATTTTTATTTAGGTAGATATTTTGATATTCCCCGGTAGCTTCCTATTAATGCTAAAAAGAGTCCGAAAATTAAATTGTACACAATGAGGTTTTCCGGTTCTACCAGTGGGATTTTCACCAATGGTTCTAACATATAGGTTTGTAGGGATCGCAGTAGATATAGGATTAACAATGAAAATCCTGCCCCTAACAATCCCTGAATGAGACCTTCTACCACAAAAGGGAATCTGATAAAAGCATTTGTTGCTCCCAGCAAATGCAGAGTTTCAATAGTTTCCTGCTTTGCATGGATAATGAGACGGATGGTATTTGAAACTAAAATCACTGCTATAATGAAAATAGTAATCCCCAATAACATACTCACCCCCAAAATATTTTCCACAATGGTATCCACTCTTGAAATAACACCGTGCTGGAAGGAAGCAACATCCACACCATCTAATCTGCGAATATGACGAACAATTTCCTGCATTTGCACCGCACTTCGAAAGTCACGGGAAATATCAAACCGCCCTCCCATAGGCAATGGATTCTCACCAATTATCTCATTGATATCTTCATGAAAGTAAGACGTAAACAAAGCCGCTGCCTTCTCTTTATCTATAAATTCCCCCTGTTCAATCCCCTCAGTTATTAAAATGGTATTGAATAAATCTCTGGCGTGTGTCAATTCCATTTCGGGTTGGAAGAATACTTCAATACGGTATTTGGATTTAAACTTGTAGGAATAGCCTAATAAATTCACGTAAGTAAAATAAGCTAAGGAGAAAATAACCAAGGCAATGGCTATGGTAATTGAAGATATAGCTGCAGGTAATTTGGCTCTAAACAGGGCACGAAAGCTTTCGGAAAACAAAAATATGAGTTTCGTAATCACGAGTTTAACAGCCTTCCTTCATTGAGTTCAATGAATCGTTTTTTTCGAGGTTGAATGAGAGGAAAATTATGCGTTGACATAAGCACTGCTGCACCTGAGTCTGTGGCTATTTCCAGGAGATCAAGTATTTCATCAGAAACATTGGGGTCTAAATTACCAGTAGGTTCATCTGCCAGAATCACCAATGGTTTTTTCACCAGTGCTCTGGCGATGGATACTCTCTGTTTTTCTCCTCCACTGAGTTGTGAGGGGTAATTGCTTCGGCGTTTTTCCAAATCCACCTTCTGCATTATCTCTTCCACTTTGTCACGAATAAACTTCTTTGATTCTCCTTCAATTTGCAGCGGCAGAGCAATATTCTCAAATACGGTTCGATCCGGAATGAGACGATAATCCTGAAACACCATTCCGATTTTCCTTCTGAAATTGGGGATGTGTCGCCTTCGTATTTTTGCTACATCCTCACCATTTATAAAAAGCTCACCTCCAGAAATGGAAATATCCTTATAAATGGTTTTTAAAACCGTTGACTTCCCTGCTCCTGTTGGCCCCATGAGAAAGACTAACTCCCCTTTGGGAATATGGAAGGAGAGATTAAATATTCCTACTTTTTCGGTATAGGTTGCTGTTACATTTTCAAACTTAATCATTTAAAACCATCTCAGGTTGAAAATTTAATATGAGGAATGCGCCATACATTGCCAGAAGAAAATAACCGGAAATTTTAGGGATACCGTTCAATTTGTTTAAGATGAAAACCAAAAACAAAGTTAATCCCGCCAAAAAAACACTCTGGATGGATACATGAGTAAAAAGTATGGGGATGGGTTGGATCAATATTGTTATCCCTAAAACAACAACAAGATTGATAATATTTGAACCAAGGATATTCCCAATTACAAATCCTGCTTCACCATGTTTTGCAGCAGCCAGAGATGCAGCTAATTCCGGTAGAGATGTGCCTAATGCCACTATGGACATTCCAATCACTATAGTGGAGACTCCCAGTGCAAGGGCGATACCCTTTGCCCCGAGAACAAAAAAATGAGCTCCTGCTCCCAATCCTGCGATACCTAGAATAATTTTCATTGAAGTAATAAATGGTGCAACTCCATCCTGTGAATCTTCCATTTCTGCCTCAACATGATCATGGATAGTCAGGTGGTATATGTATCCTGTTAAAAGTACCAGGTAGATAATACCCTGCCAAAACCCCAAAGTACCCTGATAGATAAAAACTATGGTAAGGAAGGTAATACCCAACATGAACCAGAGATCAAATTTAATTTTTGAAAAAGCAAAGTAAATAGGCTTCACCAATACAGTTGCCCCTAATACAAGTCCAATATTTGCAATATTAGAACCCATCACATTGCCCACTACAATTCCCGGTTCATCCTGCAAATTTGCAAAGATGCTCACAATTAACTCAGGGAGGCTGGTTCCAAAGGCTACTAAAGTAATGCCCACAACCAAAGGTGAAATCTTATATTTCCCCGCAACCGTTTTGCTGCCTGTTATGAGAAATTCTGCTCCATAATACAATAAGAGAGTCCCCAGAATAAATTGCAACATGTTAATTACCATCAGCTGAGGCCATATAAATGATGTTGTTGAATATATTCTGCTATTTCGGGAGTGAGTAACTCATAGGGAAAATTCCGGGAAGTAATTTTCTCCCTGATGAGTGTGGAGGATATCCTCACATTAAAATCTGAAATCCGGGAAAAAGGAATTCCCGCATGAATTTTATTCCCAAATCCTTCCCTGGGAAAGACAATTAACTGAATGTTTTGTAAAATTTCATCAGGGTTTTTCCAATTCTTGAAGTTATCCAATTGGTCTGCTCCTATGAGTAAAAATAATTCTTCTTCAGGATAACGGGTTTTTAAATATGCCACCGTATCACAGGTATAGCTCATCCCGCCCTGTCGTAGTTCCCAATCCTCAATTCGAATCTTTTTTTCACTCTGTTTTATGAATAGGTTTAGCATTCTGATTCTATGATTGTCATTTGCAGAAGGCAATTTTTTTTTCAATGGAGATTGGGAGGAAGGTACCAAAATGAATAAATCACATGCATCCTTGCATCGGTTTATTATTTCCAAATGGCCTCGGTGCGGGGGGTCGAAACTTCCCCCAAAAATATAAATTTTCACTTATATAATTGAATATACTGTGGAAGGTTCAATCCCGATGCAGTTTCTTCAATAAGCTGCATGGCTTCATGCTGCTTTTCATCTGATCTGAATCTCTTTTTTTCACCTTTAAAATAATTGTGTGCTGCCTGCCAATTATCATTTAAAACATGGGTAAAGATTATTCCAATACGGGCTTCATCTGCATAGGGGGTATCATAATAACTGTTGAGAACTGATTGAAAATACAATAGTGCAGGTTCATATTCTTCCAGTTTTAAATACATTCTGCCCACCTCATAATCTTTCTTCGCTAATTTGTTTCTTAACTCTCCCATGGCTTCTTCAGCTTCCTCGGTAAATCGGGATTGTGGAAAGTCTTCTATAAACATCTGTAATTGATCTAATGCTCTGTGTGTCTGGGATTGATCCCGCTGATAGGTATTGGTTGACCGCATGGCACATTGACAAATTCTATAGCGGGCGGTTTCTATTTTATCCAGATCGTTGGAAAACCTTACAAACCTGTCAAAAACTGCGGATGCATCACCATATTCTTCGATGTGAAAAAGGGATTCCCCCTTATAAAATTGTGACCGGCTTGCCAATTTAGAGCCTGGATCAGTCATGATGATATAATCAAACTCATCTTTGGCACGCCCAAATTTTTCTTTATCAAAATATTGCATAGCCTTTTCAAATTGAGGATTCAAATCTTCTTCCGGGTGAATATTTTTACCACCGCATCCTAAAATAAAAAGGGAAAGGGTTATGACCAGAATAGTTCTTTTCATTTTACCAATGTACCGATAAGGTGAGACCTCCCAAGCCTGTTCTGTTACGCAGATCAGGGTAGGCATTTAGTGAAAATTTAATATCATGGGTATTATTCCATTTCTTTGCAAGCAGGAGAGCATCAATCATGGATACAGCACGATTGATAAGCATGAATTTACCTCCATTACCAGCCAGACGGCGGATTTCGTTATAGTCGTTCCAGTGACTACGGTATGTATTCTGATTTGCTGAAGTGGCATTCTTGTCTCCGTTAGGTTTAATGACTACCTGAACAGAATCATTATCATCCCAGCCTGCAAAAAATACATCATATTTCTGGATACCTTCATAAAAGTGGTGGTCTTTTATGACGAAGATGGAATCTCCATTTTCATCATTAAGAATTACTTCATCATTGGTACATTCTGCTGCCCAAAAATAATTTCCACAAAGAGTCTCAAAAACATCCTGAAAATCTTCTTCATTGCTGGTTGAAACTCTGCCGCCATTCCATGTAAATTCAATGCTGTGACTATGATCCCAAAAATCCATATAGCATAGTCCCTGGGTAGGGTCCTGGGCACAGCCAGAAGTAGAATCACTGGAATTAATAAAGACAGAACGGATGGAATTCCAACTTGAGTCGCCGGGTACATGATTGTACCATTTATAATAATCTTTCAGCCAGCGTGAGAAACTCCAATGCTCGTTAGCATATTGTACATACTCCCGTTTCTTATCTTCTGCTTTGCTATTGTTGGTCATCCAGGTTGCTATGGCAAAACCATCTAAGGCGGTAAATGCCAATGCCCGCAGCCAGTGCTTGGTATAAGCCTGTCCCATTCCTGGCAACATAGCTGAATAAATGAGAGCCTTCCCTGGAGATTTGAACTCTCCTGTTGGCTGTTTAATCTCTTCTTTAGAATTGGAACTTACATCACTGGTGTCAACTTCAGCTTTGATAAGGGAATGATAGAAATTCTGCTCTATTCGGGAAATATTCCCAAACAAACTACTAAGGAATATCCCGGAACAGATGATGAAAAAATTATACTGTGTTATATATTTCATTTAATAATCAAATAAAATGGTAAAATAGTGCTTTCCCTTTTCCTCCGGATCTGACAGAGGACGATGATATTCATAGGCTATGGCAGTTGGGTAAGAAAAAAAAGAAAAACCATGTAATCGGCACTCAATACCGGTTGATAATTTATACTGTTCTTTTTCAAAAAACTCTGTAAAACTATCTTTAATTGCTCCCCCAAATTGGAAAATTCCACCTAGAGACAGATTCTGAAAATTGAACTGTGCCCCGGTGAGGTTTTTCTCCATGAAAATTGGATATCGCAGTGCTGTGGTTCCCACAAAATAATAGGGTCCTGTTAGCTCTTGTTCATAGAAAGTATAACCCTTTATCCCCGGCAACCCCCCTGCAAAAAAATGAAAGAAATCATCTACCTTTGCATCTGACAATCCCCCACCCTTACCATAGACACTGGCAACTATTTTTTTCCCCTGATGCAGTGTAAAATGACGCTCTGTCTCTGCAATGATGCGCAGGGTATTATGGGGCACAAAGTTCGCTCCAAAAGTGCTGTATTCCTCACTCACAGTAAAACCATCCATGAATTGGTTCCACTCATAACTGATTTGTGATTTCACTTCCCATCCGGACCCTGGCAGCATATTCATGGCAAAGGAGGGCTTTCTTCGTTTTTGGTGATATATAAAAGACAGGGAATGACCTCTGAAATAATCAAACCCAATCTCTCCATGCTGCCAGTTAGTGTCAGCAATGTCATTATAGATGTAGTATTGGTACACATCCTGTTTCACAGATTGGCGGTAGTTACTGTAGTTATAGCGAAAATTAAATTTATGGGCAGCATAAGCAAAGCGCATTCCCAAATCCCCGGAGAATAAACTGAAAGTGAGATCATTAAAAATGTGGATGTTTTCAACATCTGCACCATTTACCCGGGGATATAAAAAGGGGTCATTCCTATCGGCATTACGGTGACGGGAAATCCAGAATAGATTGGTATAAAAAGTGGGCAAAAACTTTCGGTATTCCATGAGAAGAAAAATATCCATATCCAGCAGTGTATTTGTAGAAGCACCACCAAAAATTGAAAATCGGTCCAGAACCTCGTTACTCATAAAATAAAATCCTGGTTTCACTGTGTTATAGTCCACCATTATTCTGGGCAGAATAGCCATAGATAACATATTTTCTTTATAGGGCAATGAAACTACATTTTCAGGAAGGATTAATTCCGACTCATTGAATTCTATAAAATAATGAGGTGAATAGCCCACTTGTTCAGGTGCAACTCCTTCTTTCTTTTCCAATAAAGCGATTTTATATCCTCCATTTTCATAATGGCTGTATAAAATTCTGCCATCCTGAGAAAGGGAGGGCATAAATGCACCTCCATATACATTTGTGATGTACTCTTCGGTATCTGTCATTTTTCGCACCAGGTTAAAAATACCGGATTCGTCCTTTGCATAGATCAATTCATCTCTGTTGGCTGTCATATCCCTAGCATCCCATTTTGCAGAAATTGCTGTTTCCATTGTTCCATTATGCAGATTCACAGTATAAATTTGTCGCCCCTGATGCATTACGCCATCTGTAAATAATTTTCCGTTCTGCCAAGCAAGAGATAATAATTGGATGCCATTATCATTCCCGGTAACAGGATGAAACATGAGGGTATCTGTTTCTGAAGTGATTTCCTCAGACAACCAGATATTGGAGCTGCCGTCATAACTATCAATGGCTGCAATTTTATTCAACTCAGCGTTATAGGTTGGAGAGATCAGTCGTTTATCAAAGGTGAGACGGTCAATCTCCTCAGTATTAAAATCATACTTATATAAATCAAAATATTTTGAACCCCATTTATTAGGTGCTGATCGTTTTGTAAAAACCAGGGTTGAGTCGTTCACCCATGTGGGAGCAGTCTGAACACCACCTGCGATTTTTTCTGAAGTGGAATCATTGAAACTGAAGACGAAAAGATCAGTCTGTCCAAAATAATCGTTATCCTTATTGGAAAGAAAGGCAAATCGCTCACCATCCGGTGCCCAGACAGGATGGATATTAGTAGTTCCTTCACTTTGTACTATTATACCCTTTGTTTCGTTATCCTTAATTCCGGCGGTTTTGTTATGGTAATTTTCTATAAGATATAGTTTCCATTCATTGTATAATTCTTTACCACTAATTCCGGTAGCATGCTTCATGGCTTCATCAATGGAATAATTTACAGGGTTCGCCAGGGCTGTTGAAATATCCTTCAATACCCGTGGTTGATATTTTTTAGCCAGCCAGGATGAGAAAAGAAATCCCTGGTTATAGGTGGACTCATTACCAATCCCTTTTTTTCCGAAAGTGTTCATAGCATTAAAGGTGAGGAGGTTGTCATTTAATACTCTGTCTCTGACGATCATATCGCGGTGTGAATCCCAAAAATCGAAATCTGCTCCCGGGTACATAAATTGAGCAGTACCTTCAGCAAGCCAAGGTGGAACGGAAACACCCGGTAATGGGTAACTGGCAATGATATTTGGATAGCCGTACAAAACATCAGGTCTCTTTTCCTTTTCATAATTCATCAACTGGAAGAAAGCAGCAGGAAACCTCCGGGGATATTTCATGGCAGCCCCAATTTGGATAATATGAGTGAATTCATGGGTTATCACATTGTTCAGCCAACGATGAGAACCGCGCAGGTCAAAATCCAGGGGAAGTGCCCAAATGATGATTTTATTATCATAGTAGTAAGCAGCTCCATTAGAAATATCATCAGTATCTTCAATGATAATATGAGTTTTGCCATCAGGTTCATATTCATAAAACTCCGTAATGGGAGTATAAATCCATTCTGCTACGGCAGCTGCTTCAGCTGCAGACCTTTTGGTTTCTTCATGATGATGAATGAGAAAATGCTCCGTTTCAATGGTACTCCATTTCAGCTCAGGATGATTATACCATCCCTGTGAATAAATGAAAGAAAAGACTATGCATATCAGCGAATATTTCATTTGGTTATCACCATCCGCACCAGTTCAGCTTTTCCCACATTTGGTTTAACCTCTGCTAAATACAATCCTGGCGGGAGTTGAATATTATCCCATATAATTTCATTAAATTCAAAAGGTGTCACTGCCTGAGTCATTAAGTCTTCCTTTACAAGATAACCCGCTGCATCGAAAATTTTCACCACCACCTCAGTAACGGATTCACTCCCTGCATAGAAACGAAAAGTCGTATTCCCCTCCGTTATGGGGTTGGGATAATTATAGGCTTTTTTACGAATTCTGCGGGTATTATCCGGCATGGAATGGACTCCCGTACTCAGAGGAAAGCCTGATGCCCTGCTTTTAGCATTCAGCCAGTAACTATGATCTAAATCCTGTTCAAATAATAATATTCTGCTGCCATCCACCAATGCCATCTTTCCTTTCCAATAGGGAATGAATGCCAGAGGTTGATCTGGAGCGTAGGCTGCAAGCTGATACAACCTTTCTCCGTTGGCTGAGAGAATGACTATATCTGAATGTTCTCGTAAAATGATCTCTGGTGTGTCATCTTCCAGAATATTGACGATGAGAGGGGTACCATTAAATTCCCCATTAACAGGAAATCCATTAACAAGGGTTTTATTTGCGTTTAAAGCAATTAAGCTGCCCTCATTAATTGTAAGTATTTCATCTAACCCGTCTCCATCGACATCCCCAAAGGACATGAAATCAGTTGGGGTTATATTGACCTCCTCTACCTGCTCCCCGGTTTCTATCTGGGTAAAATACCCCATTGAGGGATGGTCATAAATATGGTGAACTCCTACAGTATCAATATAGAAATCATCTATTGGTCCTGAAAACAAACTATCCTCAAAAGAGAAATATTCCAGGTTACTGTTAAATAATTCCGGGAGAGCTTCTATTTCGTTGGATGAACCATGTTTATAAATGCTGTCACCCAAAGTATAAAAAATCACAGCAGTACTATCTGCATTCCTGAATCCATTCCCTAAATAGGTAATTTTTTCCTGTGACAAATATTCTGTTTCAAAAATTTCATCTTTGCTGATTCGAACCTCCATCACCGTTCCTATGTCACTTAATATCTCTAAAGCAAGGTAGGATTCTCCCCCCTGGAAAGATCGGGTAGATGGGCTGCTGTGAGCATCAAATATAACCTCTTCAGTTCCGGGATTGGCAAATTCATACCCTGCATTTCCTTTATACCAGAAATCCCATCTGGTGCCGGAAGTTGGATCATCCGAAGCAAAAAAGGCATAGCTCTTTCTGCCGATATCCTGGGCACCATCTGCTTCCATTATCTTTACATGAGGATTATCTACATCATTATTAATCCCCTCACTATAAAGAAAAGTTGAAGGTTCTTTCACATGCCAAATGAGAATACCCGATCCGGGGAGCCCATAATCATAATGTTCAAAACCCAAAATCACATTGGTTTCAGGATTTATGGAAATAAGATCATGCCGGATGAATATTTCATCTTTGCGGGTTACCACATCAAACCAATGACCAAACACGGAATCTTGTCTGGTTTTGCTGTAAATCTTATGTTTCCGCCGCAGGGAATCTATGTCTATTTCAGGTTCAATATAGTGCATCCTGTTTTCAATAAGAAAATATTCATCTTCGGCAATATTCACTTTATAAGTCTTGTCTGTTAAATGAGATGACTCTATCCGTATCACTGTATCCAAATCATTAAAATGAATTTCTTCAATGGTGGTCCATCCTGTTTCCTCAAGACTTCTTGTCCAGGGGGCAGGAGACACCGGAATAACTCCCCTGCCATTATTGGAGCCATGATCCATGAGCCCGAAGTACCCAACACGAGAGTCTCCTGAGTCTGTGTTAAACATTGGAGGAAGTCCTAATTCGTATCCCAACAGGAAGGTAAAGATTCCCGTCATTCCCATCTGAATATCACAGAGATCATAGGTGTTATAGCGGGGATTCCCAAAAATATCCTCTACCACATCAAAATAGGTCATGTTCTGGGTTTCCGGAAGTAATATACCGGTAGTCACCATTGTCCCTGAAATGGTCACAGGAATGACTCCCGTCATCATGTCTTCATCTATATAGGCCGATTTTAAATCATAGATGGTTGGATCCATGGACGGAAGAGAAAAATCCTGTCCCAGCCCTGCATGGAAAACGATGAAAACTACTTCATCTGCTGATAGATTCTTTGTCAGTAGATAGTCTTCAATTTCAGGTTTACCCAGCCCCACTACCTCGGTAAAAAACTCTGCCAGCTGTGTATCCGATTTTGCATAGGCTTCCATTTCCATTGATACCTGGTAATACCCATAGGGTGAATCAGGGTTGGTAATAATGGTATGAGTATAAGGCAGCTTTCCTCTTGATACTGTATGGTAATAATTTCCTGCAGCCTGAAGCTGATCAGAAAAATAGGCAGCATTGTGAGGGGGAGGATCAGCCAAAAAACCATTGCAGCGCAACTCATCAGAATCATGAAAAAATATATATTCATTAAATGGTTTATTTAAAAAGTGCCCCTGACCACTGGTGGCAGCGTTATCAGGTTCTTCATATTGGAACTCTGCCATTATCCCCACCATGTGCAGCGTATCAGGAATTGATAAGGTAGATGAAAAATTACCTGAAAAATCGGGTTGAAAATAATTAGCCCCGAAACCGAGGCTAATTAAAGAGAATATATTAAATAATTTGAACAATTAATAAACCGAAAATCGGATATTAAATTTCTATATTTATAGAGAAGAACATGGTATTAGCACGGGGATGTCCCTGCTCTCCTGCAGTGTAGCCAAAGTCAAAGCCATATTGAAGGAGACGAATGCCTGCCCCGAAAGTGTGATTAAAAATTTTCCCTTCATAATCATAAATATAGCCTGCTCTTAAAGCAAAGCTGTCTGTGTACCAATATTCAAGCCCCACATTATAAATCATTTCCTGTAGTTCATGGGAAAATTTTCTTTCTTTGTCAGTACCCTTTTCCTTACAGACCTCATCGTTAACACACTTCCCGTATATTCCTGCAGGGTCTTCGACCAATTCATCCACATCAGGAACACCATCACCATCGGTGTCATTGGCAGCATCCCAAGCCCAACCACCTATGACTCTGTCACCATCATGATCTATATCACCACCAAAAAACCAGTCGTCCAGCCAAGCGGTTCCAATGGCTAAATACCAGGGGTCGTCAAAATACCCCTTATTATCATACTCTTTTCTGCCATCTGCATTATAAACTGCCAAAGGGTCATTCTCACTCACCCAAGTTCCGAATTCATCATAACCTCCTACAAATCCATCACCATCCCAATCCATCATTTGATAGCGTGTTACCAATAGTTTATTTGCATCAAAAAGGAAATTTACTTTATTGTAGCCATCATTATATAATTGTGAAAAAAGTCCTAATCTCATATTAGTAGGAGAGGGGTCAGCCTGATCAACATCCACAAAATCAATTTTGGGCCCAATGTTTGAAATGGAAATTCCCAAATTAAATTTATCATCTGAGTTATTTATTTCCATTGTTTCTATTTGGCTGGTGAAACTGCTTTGTGTTTCATCAGGGAGTGCAAGTTGGGAAATGATATTTTCAGTAAGATAATAGGTAGTATCACTAAAGTTAGCAATGGTAGTAGGATCAAATTCTTCATTTTGAATATCTGTAAATAATTCAATCACATTGTCCATTCCGGCCAAAGCATTGGATAAACTTTCATCCAGAGATTGATATTCCTCAAATGCCTGAAATTCAGAATACTTTTCTTTTAGTGTAACCAAATCCTCAGCAAGCACAGACTGATTTTCGATGAGCGCATACAGATTTCTGTCCTCTTCTACTGCTTCTAAAAAAAGGTCGTTCAATTCTTTTTGTTCTTCAATGATTTTATTTAGCTTTTCGAAGCTCCTGTTTACCTGATTGGCTTTTTTCATTCTGAGGGAGGCATCGCTTGGTTTAAATTTTTTAAGATAGCCTATATCAAATCCAAAGTCTGTGGAATACCCCTTCCCTTCTTCACCGGCAACTACCTGATCAGAAAGTTTTTGGTGGAATACTTTAAAATTGAATCCAATGGATGACGATTCAGAGAGCTTGGTACCAAAGCTGGCAGCAACAGCCCCCATATAGGATTTCCAATTATCAGTGGGATTCCCAAACTCATCCATTCCTATCTGTTCTCCTAAATTCAGATATATAAGATGTCCTCCGATGGATCCTAATCCATCAATATGGTGGCGGTAGGTTAAAAATTCGTAGTACAGATCCGACGCTAAATTTGGCAGCCAGTTTACATGCATACCTGCAGCTTCAGAACCTTTCAGAAATCCCAACCCTGCCGGATTATAATAACTGGCATAGGCATCGTCTGCTTTCGCAACCTGCGCCTCACCTGATCCCTGGGGTCCTGCACCGGGAGCAATTAACAAAAATATAGCTCCTGCCTCTCCCACCGCTGTTAACCGGCTAAGGCTCAACAGTAATATAAGTAGTGTATTTTTAATCATAATTTCCTCTGATAAATAAAAAACCGAGTACCCATGAAAATACCCGGTTTTACCTGAGACTTTTCCATAGAATTGCATTTCTGAAAGGGGGAATTCCCCCTCGTATTCATTTTCACAATGTCAGACCCATGCAGATCCTATTTAACAAAAGTCTATATAAAATTTTCCTATTAAATTTGTCTATAAATTTACCTGATTTCCACCATGGAAAACAATATTCACAATACCATGAATGAAGGATAATGAAAAAGGTTCCTGAATAATTAATGAGATTAATCCCTGCCTTTCCAATAGGCTTTCATATATTTGGTTGGATTTTCTTTAAAATCTTTTACCAAATCTCTTAATTCCAAAACAAATTGATTCATATTGTGGTGCAGGGAATCTGACTCAGCTAACTTGCCTAAAGTTCCCTCCCCACCTTCAATTCTTTCAAGGATATTTTCCATACTTCCTGCAGCAGTAGAAAAGGATTTACTTCCCGTATTAAATTCTGAAATGGCATTGCTCATTTCATCTGATTTATCCGTTACTTTTTTCATATTATCCAACATGCCATCTAATTTGCGGATTTCTTTATTGATGCCATATTTCAAATCTTTTACCGTACCGGATAAGTTTTTAATCAGCTCTCGGATATTTTCTCTGTCTTTGTCTGTTAACAATGCGTTATAATCTTCTGCCAGAGTATCCAATTGAGCAGTGAGAGACTCCAAATTCATTAATGTTTTCTGGATATTAATCTTCTCTTCTTCACCTAAGGTTGCTTTTAACCGACGAGCAAAGGCAGAAAGGTCCTGGGTGAGTGGTACAATTCCCGGAGTGATTTCAGTAAAATCAAATTCCCGCAGACCTCCCACCGTTTCTCCGGGGAGAATGAAATCCTTTGTATTAAACCCCGGAGAGATGGCAATAAATTTCGAGCCAATAAGCCCCTCAGATTTAATTTCAATTTTTGAATCAATGGGGATACTGAAAGCAAAGGAGTTATCGATAGAAAGCTCCACTGCTATTTTCTGACCGATAATCCGGGTGTGTGACACCTTCCCGATTTTCTTCCCCAACATATCCACCTGATCACCAACATTCAATCCCTGTACATTTTCAAACAGAACCGTAAAGGAGTAATTTGATTTTCTGATGGAGATATCCTGCAGATAAAGCAGACCAATCACAAAAGCGATACTGCTGATAACGAAAATTAATCCAATAAGCGTTAATCGTGAAGTTTTCATAATCTCTCCTTTAAACTAAGGTACTATCTCCGGTAATAAATTGTTGTACAATGGCATCATCAATAGATTTAATTTCTTTAGGGCTGCCATCGAATTGAATACCTCCTTCATGGAGTAATATAACCCTGTCAGCCACCTCATACACGGTACGCATTTCATGCGTGATAATGACGGAGGTAACAGACTCGGACTGCTGGAATTTCAATATCAGTCTGTTAATGCTATCCGTCATTACAGGGTCTAAGCCTGTGGTTGGTTCATCATAAAACAGATAAGCAGGCTTAATTGCGATTGCTCTGGCGATGCCCACCCGCTTTTTCATTCCCCCGGAAAGCTCTGCCGGCATGAGGTCTTCGGTGCCTGTCATTCCAACTGACTCCAGGGAATCTATCACTCGTTCTGTGATTTCATTTCCTGTTAAATTTGTTAGTTTCTGCAAAGCAAGGCTGATATTATCCCCAACGGTCATTGAATCAAAAAGTGCACCAAATTGGAAAACCATTCCAATTGACGAACGAATATTCTGCAGCTGCCTTAGATTCATGGAATTAATGAGTTTGTTATCCACATAGATGGTACCACCGTCCGGTTTAATGAGACCAATGAGGCATTTCAGTAAAACGGATTTTCCCGCCCCTGATTTCCCCACTATGGCAACGGCCTGTCCATGAGGAATTGAAAAGGAGATATCCCTTAATACTTCCTTTTCGTTATAGGATTTAGATATATTTTTAAGTTCAATCATAACAGGAGAGCAGCCAGAATATAGTCTAAAAATACAATAGCAATGCAGGAGACCACTACCGTTGCTGTGGTGGATTTCCCCACTCCGGTAGCTCCGCCTGTGGTATAGAATCCCTGATAGCAGGCGATGGAGGTGATTGCCAAGCCGAAAAACAAGCCCTTAATCAACCCAAACCAGGCATCCCAGGGGCGAAACCAGTTTCTCAATCCCCTGATAAATTCTACAAAACTCACATCCATGGAGTTCAATGCAGCAATTAATCCCCCTAAAATGCCAAAGCAATCTGCAATGATAACCAATATGGGAAACATGACAGCTGAAGCAAGAATCCTTGGCATAATTAAAAAGGAAATAGGATCAAAGGAAAGGGATTCCAGGGCATCAATCTGTTCGGATACCCGCATAGTACCGATCTCCGCTGCAATGGTTGCTCCAATCCGCCCTGTCATCACCAATGCAGTCATCATTGGGGCAAGCTCCATAAGAATTGACTCCCCTACTACAGAACCTACAAACCAGTTGGGTACGAATCCCGACTCAAATTGATATGCCGCCTGAACGGAAATAACCATTCCTGAAAATAAACTGGTGAGTATAACAATGGGGATGGATAAAACTCCTATTTGATACATGTGATCAATGACGAGATTGAGGTTTTTATGCCAGGTAAAAATGGATCGGAACATACTTGCCATTAATTCAACATAACGGCCTATTCCCTCTAGAGATTTTTGAATAAGCTGAAATGGTAAAAGAAAAAATTGAAACATAACAAAGGAATTAAATGTAACTGAATGCCCGAGTAATTCGGGCTATTTCTTCAGGTCTTCAATCTGTGCTTTGAACTCTCCAACATCCTTAAATTGGCGGTACACAGAGGCATAACGGATAAAAGCCACTCCGTCAATTTTTTTCAATTCATCCATCACCAGCTCACCAATTCTGGATGCATCTATTTCCACATTGGATATATTGCTGATTTTCTCTTCGATGGAATGAATTGCCTGCTGGATATTATCTTCAGGGACTGGCCTTTTTTTACAGGCGATATGAAAGGAATTTTCCAGTTTCTCCCTATCATATTCTTCCCTCACACCGGATTTTTTAATTACTTTTACAGGATTAGCAAGGATATACTCATAGGTGGTATAGCGGTAACCACATCCCGGGCGGGTACACTCCCTGCGACGGCGGATACTGATTCCCTGATGAATTGACCGGGAATCTACAACCTTTGAATCTTCGTAACTACAGTCTGGGCACTTCATCTAATACAGGTTCCTGGTAAAGTGGGAATTGTGCACATAAATCTGTAACGGCATTCCGGGTATTTAAAATAATGGATTCATCCTGATGGTTTCTAATCACTTTATCCATTAAATGGGCAATTTGAATCATCTCGTCTTCTCCCATAGCCCGTGTAGTTAAGGCTGCAGTCCCTACTCTTACTCCACTAGTAATCATGGGACTTTTCTCGTCAAAGGGTACCATGTTTTTATTGGTGGTCATGCCCGCTTCTTCCAACGTGATTTCTGCTTTCTTGCCGGAAATCCCTGTTTGAGAAATATCAATGAGTACCACATGGGTATCTGTTCCACCTGAAACAATATCATAGCCCAAATTTAACAGGGTTTCAGCTAAAGTTTTGGCATTTTTTACTACCTGCATACAATAGTCTTTATAGGCAGGCTGTAAGGCTTCGTAGAAGGCAGCAGCTTTTCCTGCCACTACATGCATGAGTGGTCCCCCCTGTATTCCCGGCATAATGGAAGAATCAATGAGTTCGGATACCATTTTAACCCTTCCTGACTTTGGAGCAACTACTCCCCATGTATTTTCAAAATCTTTGCCCATGAGGATAATTCCTCCACGGGGTCCCCTTAATGTTTTCTGCGTAGTACTGGTTGCAAAATGACAATAAGGCCAGGGAGAGGGATGAATGCCTGCTGCCACCAAGCCAGATGGATGGGCAATATCTGCCATGAGAAATGCTCCAACCTCATCTGCCACCTGACGGAATTCCTCAAATTCGATGAAGCGTGGATATGCTGAACCACCACACACAATGAGGCGGGGTTTGCATTCTTTCGCCAGAGAGCGAAACTGATCAAAGTCCACCCTGCCTGTTTCTTTATTCACACCATAGGATACAAAATTATACAGCTTCCCGGAAAAATTTACAGGGCTCCCATGGGTTAGATGTCCACCATGGGCAAGATCTAATCCCATGACTGTATCTCCCGGTTTCAGTAAGGTGAGATACACCCCCATGTTAGCCTGGGAACCGGAATGAGGCTGCACATTGGCATAATCAGCGTTGAAGAGTGCTTTTGCCCTGTCCCTCGCCAGGTTTTCTACTTCATCCACAGCTTCACATCCGCCGTAATAGCGTTTTCCCGGATACCCTTCAGCATATTTATTGGTCATGACAGACCCAACAGCTTCCATTACGACGGGGCTGGTGAAATTCTCAGAAGCGATCAATTCAAGAGTGTTCTGCTGCCGCAGCAATTCTTTTTCAATACAAGCATAGACTTGTGGGTCAGAAGTTTTCAGCATAAGATTGTATCCAATTTTTCGATTCGGTGTTGATGTCTACCGCCTTCAAAAGTTTTCCCCAGCCATAAATCAACCACTTCCCTGGCTTTCTCCGCCCTTACAAAACGGGCACCCAGCGACAGAATATTTGCATTGTTATGAGTTTTAGACAACTCGATTATATCTAAAGGACCATCGTAATACACAGCAGCCCTTACTCCTTTAACTCGATTTGCAGCCATAGCCTCACCCTGACCGGAGCCTCCCATGATAATTCCCAAACTACCGGGATCCTCAGCCACCTTTTGAGCAGCCGGAATAATGAAATCAGGATAATCATCGGCAGGGTCAAAGGAATGAGCACCACAGTCTTCAACCTCAAAACCCTTTGTTGATAAATGTTGTTTCAAAGTCTCTTTCAACTCAAATCCTGCATGATCTGCAGCTAAATAAATCTTCATTATTTTCTGCTTATTTTTCTGGTGATCCAGGAATAGCAATCACCGTGGGGAGTTACTTCTTTCTCTCCTTCAGGCCGCATAAACCAATCAGATTGGGTGGTGACGAAGTTCTCACCTAAAAAGTCTCGTCTGGCTCTTGCCTGAGAAAACCCTTTATTGAAGGCTTCCTTATAATCTTCCCATGAAATTTCATAAACTACTTTATCCCAAAAGGAAAGGGGATCACCGCTGCAAAGTTCTGCAGCTGCATAATACACTTCTGCTCTTTGATAAATGGCAGATCCCTTTTTCCCGCTCATTGACACTGCTTTTTCCGCCCATTTATGCGCATCCTGAAACTTTTCCCGGTTAATTAAGATTTTTGAAATATCAATTGCCACATCAAAATTAGTAGGGTCTGCCTTCGCCAGAGTATTGTACACATCCAGAGCTTCATCTTCTTTATATAAATTCAGGTAGGCATCTCCCAATGCTCTGAGAATATCCGTATTATATTTTTCATAAACCAATATTTCGTTTGAGACTTCAATTATTTTCTCATCCGCTCCTAAATCCTGGAGTGACTGGATATATGCCAGTCCATATTGTATATTGGATGGTTCTGATTCCCAGCGCTCCCGGTCAACATCAGACTCATCTTTTCCCAATGCAGAGAAAGCAGCCTTTTTTTCTGCATTTGCAGTTTTGTTTGCAGGTTCATATTTTAACCAGATGTCCAAAATGTCCACTTGATTTTCATACATTTCCTGATCACGGTAAACATTACTCAACATTTCAAGAACTTCGACATTGTTTTCTTCAATACTTAAGATTTTATCATAATAATAAATCTGGTCTTCAACATTACCCAGCTTCCCTGAATTTTCTCCTGCCATTTTCAATAGCTCAGTATCTTCAGGAGTATATTTCAGTCCTTGATTAAATATATAGGAGGCACTGTCCGACATATTGAGTTGCTGATATGAATATGCCATATACTTAAAAGTATTTTCCGGATCCTGACTGCCGCAATTACATCGCAAAAGCTGATTATAATTATCAACTGCGCCTCTCCAATCCCGATTCTGGTAATTGGAAGATGCAAAATTCAGCAACAATTCACAGGGGTCACAATCTTCAAGGTCATCATAGATCTGAAAGCTTCCCTGATCTGCTGTTGGGGACTCTACCGTTGGGGGTACACATCCAAAAAATATAAACATTCCAATTATAAGTAATGATTTATACAACTTACTTTCTCCTTCTTTTCATGAACCATTTTTCTCCGGTGGTTATTCCCACATGGAGACTGATGTAGTTTTCTAAAATTCCCTTTTGAATGATGCTTTCCATCGTTCCTGTTTTAAGAGCAAAATCTATTGACTGGGTATTATTTAATAATTCGAATCCAATTCCAATTGCTGCACCATAGTCTTTAAAATCTCCCTCTGCAAAGGATAGTGTTTTATAGTAAAGTCCTGTTCTCAGATTGAGATTATTCCAGAACCCGATTTTTGAATTAATAAATTGATAATAACTTCCTAAGTGTAAAGAACTTTCGTTGGGCATTTCCACCCCAAAGAGTGCTGCATCTCCAGGGAAAGAAGACAGTGCATTTTGTCTGTGCAACTCTGTGGTGATGCCCCAATGACCGCCTGCCTTATAGTGGTAGCCCAATCCTATATGAGTTAATCCCGGCTCACTAAATGATTGCATAGGCATTTCAACAGTAGAGGATGAATTTTCAAAGACTTGTGTTTTTTTGTAGGCATATCGAAAATTACCGGTAAATGAAGTATTGGCAACAATTTCATGTTCAGCGGTTGTGAACCTGCCTTCTAAGGTGACAGAATTCCCGCGCATGAGGTAGTCTTTATCCACTACGGTTCTCTGGACATTAGTTCCGGAAGCATAAACAGGCTCCTCCCCATCCTGAAACTGGCCTAATTCAATATTTGTGGTGTAGGTGGTATCAAAATGGACATCATAGGTGTATATTTCATCTGTGTAAAAATAATTTCCAAAAATGAAATTGTTCTCTAATCCGAAAGATAAATTATCATTCATTTTAAATGAAAAGGTGAGAAATATTTCTGACAAACCACCCCGGATTTTATAGTTACTTCGATATGCTATAGGTGAACCAGTGATTGATTCATTAGCTCCTAAATAGTTAAAGTCTTCCTCATTAACTTCTGTTGAAGTACTGCGGTATAGCGGCCGAATTCCCATACCGAATACTTTTTTATTACCAACGGGGAAGAACAAAGAAAAACGGGTGAGGTTCTGTTGAAACTGTTCAGATAACACCCCACTATTGACCTTGGTAGCACCGGAATGAATCGAAAATTGGGTGAGAGCAGAACGCCATAGAGAAGAGGGTGAGTCCATGGATATATTCTTATGATTCCCGGAAAAAAAGTTTCCATTGCCGAGCCCGATTGAAGCAGGGGAGGAAAATTTTACATGTCCACCTGCTCCGTAAAGTGAGAGTCCATCAGACTGGGGTCGACAAAGCCCAATGCCAAAAAGTAAGATGGTAAAGCACCGAATCATTGGGAATACATGACCTCTATTCTGGGATTAAATTTGTCTATGTCAGCATTCATTAAAAAGGATATTGTGGAATAGTTATATAAACTTCCATTGGTAAACAAATAAAGGGGTGTGTTTTCTGCCAGTGTACCATTTTGAATACCCTTTAACACCGCCCCAATAGGAACTGATATTGAATCGGCTCCATTGGGAATGATTGTGGATACCATTTTTACCTCCTCACCAATTTTATTTTCGGCTCCCACATACAACCACATACCATTGGAGTGGAGAGAAGTATTAGATTTATCCAGATACAAAATCAAATTAGAATATTGATGTGAGAAAATAAAGTCACCGGATTGAAGAAAAGAATGGAGACTTTCAAAATCCAATCGAGGATTTAAATTATCGGCATAGTTCAACATTAACCGCTCTGTTAACACTGACTCACCCATCTCATTACGGGGCAGGAGGGTGAAATCTGAAAACAGGTTTTCCCCATTCATTGTGGATGTTGATACACTCAGATCTTTTAATACGGTATCAGTCTGTGTAAAAGGAATGTGGCTCAATTTAAATTGCATTCCCATGAGTGGTAAATGTGTCTGAGTATTTACGAACACCTCATATTGGTTTTCGCCGGTTTTCTTTATTTC
>JASLLI010000025.1 GCA_030747125.1 Fidelibacterota bacterium
CCATAGCTGGTGGTCAGAAACCTCATCGTCCCGTGTGTTCCGTGGTGGTTCGTGGGACACTTATGCGAATTACCTTCAGTCGTGGGGTCGTAACGGCAGCATCCCTGCTGGCAGTCGCAACAATATCGGTTTTCGTTGTGTGAGGACTCAGTAACCCTTTTATCCTTTTACCAAGAGGAACAGGGCGAAGGTGTCCCAACTTGTTGGGGTTCCACCGGGGTTAATCTGTTGTTTCCGGCGGTAGCCGGACGAAAATATTTTTGACTATTGTAAAACAAGCTTCCAGCTATTTAACTGATACACAGCCATGATGATTTCTTTAACCATAGTCTGCCTATATAAGGTAACGCTAATTGAATATTAATTAATATATGCACCCCCAAAAAGAATTAGATGCCATTCAAAAGGTATATGATTTTATAATTTGGCTATCACCCATTGTTAACCGTTTACCCAGAGATTTTAAATTTATGACAGGAGACAGGTTAATGAACCATTGGTATGACCTCTTGGAATTGCTCATAGAGGCAAAGTACAGCCCCAAAACAACCCGAATAGCATTATTACGAAATGCAAACATCAAATTAGAAAAGATTCGTTTTATTCATCGCCTATTAAAGGATAATAATATGTGGAATCTAAAACGGCATAAATATATAGTTGAGCAAGCCAATTCAGTGGGCATAAGTATAGGCGGCTGGCTTAAAGCAAAATGAAAACCTATAAACATTTGTGGGGTAAATTTATTTCTTTTGAGAACCTATATTCAGCCGCAATGAAATCTCAAAGGGGGAAAAGATGGAAACCTGCTACCCTTGCATTTAATTTTGAATTGGAATCAAAGCTGTTAAAGCTGCAGGATGAGCTTGTAAAAGGTAATTATATACCAGGTAGTTATTTTAGTTTTAAAATCTATGAACCCAAAGAACGGGTTATTTTTGCAGCTCCCTATAGAGACAGAATTGTACACCATGCTTTAATGAATATATTAGAACCCATCTGGGAACCACGCCTTTTTTATCACAGTTATGCGTGCCGGGTGGACAAAGGTACCCATAAAGCCTTAGATACCTGCCAGCTATATTTGAGAAATAATAAATATATGCTTAAATGTGATATACAAAAGTATTTCCCCAATATAGATCATCTCATTTTAAAACAGATTCTTCGACAAAAAATTGCAGATAGGAGAATATTAACCTTACTTGATTTAATTATTGATTTATCACCTGTAGAAATTTCTAAAGAACTACCGCTACAATATTTTAAAGGTGACGATTTATTTACTCCAATAACACGCAGGAGAGGCATCCCTATTGGAAACCTGACCAGCCAGTTTTTTGCTAATTTATACTTAAATGAATTAGACCGATGGATTAAAGAAAAGTGTAATATAAAATACTATCTGCGATATATGGATGATTTTATTGTTTTTGAGGATTCTAAATCTCGCTTGAAAGAGTTACGGGAAAAACTTCGGAAATATCTATATGAATTACGGTTGCTGCTACACCCCAAAAAACAGGAGATATTCCCCTCAAAAAATGGGGTACCATTTTTAGGTTTTCATATTTATGATACACATCGCAGAATACAGAAAGCCAATTTGCGTTCATTCAAAAACAGGATGAAGATTAAACAAAATCAATTTTCAAAGGGTGAAATTAGTATAGCTGATGTGAAGCAATCAATTATGGCTTGGCTTGGACATAGTCAACATGGTAATACCTATAAGTTAAGAAAGGAATTGTTCAAGGATATTGTATTTTGCAGCGCATAAACTAAAAAGGGAAAAAATCGCTAAAACATGGAACCGTGTGATCCGTGGTGGTTCGTGGAACAATAATACGAATAACCTACAGTCATGGAATCGTAACAACAACAACCCTGATAACAGTAACAACAATATCGGTTTTCGTTGTGTGAATACTCATACTGCCTGAATTCGAAGAAGTGATTTTTTCGGAGCGTGCGTTTTTGAGTCCAGATTTTTTCCTGCTCATTACCCTGCTATAATTTCGGGTAAAGGGCAAAGAAAGTAAATCAAAATCCGGTGAGTAGCAATTGTGAAAACTGGATTTTTATTTCCAACCAAACTCAATAAAACCCTCCAAATACCAAAGGAATATACTTTGGTTCCAGAAGTCCAGTTCCTGTAATTTTTCCGCCTTGATTCAAAGCTATGACGACGGAAAATAAATCATCCAGAACACTGGTGAACCTCATCGGTGTTCCTTCCCTGCTCGCTATTATTGTTGTTGGAGACAGCTTCCAAAACCTGCCTCTGTTTTCAATTTTTATTGGAGTGGTATTGTATTTGGGAGCTCTTGAAATAAAAATATTGGTGAAGGATAAAGGGGCGACTCCTCTCCTACCTGTGTTGATCTTATTCTTAGCACTTCTGCAAATTAACAGACATCCGGGAATTACCTGGGATGTTCCATTAGAAATGCTACTGTTAAGTTTGGCTCTGGTCACCATGATTATTGAAACATTCAGGAAAGCAGAAAAACCACTTATGAATATTTCCACTGTCATTTTTGCTTTCATATGGATTGGTGTCATGTTAGGTTCTCTCAGTATTATCAGGAATTTCGATATAATTGGGTTTCGATTGACTTTTGCACTGTTTCTTTCAGTATGGATTTGTGATACCGCTGCTTTTGTTTTTGGTAAAAAATGGGGGAAAGCAAAAATTCTGCCTAAGGTA
This sequence comes from Fidelibacterota bacterium, assembly GCA_030747125.1. Lineage (GTDB taxonomy): Bacteria > Fidelibacterota > Marinisomatia > SCGC-AAA003-L08 > D37C17 > D37C17. Next base: position 2,711 of record JASLLI010000025.1, read on the forward strand.
AGTCCTAATAAAACCTGGGTGGGAACTATAGCAGGTTTTGCAGGCTCAATATTTTTTCTATTGATATTACATCGAATAGATTTTTTCAACGGAGTATTTTCATTCGGTGATATATTAATTTTTGGAATCATTACCGGTGGATTTGGACAGTTAGGCGACTTTGCTGAATCTCTTCTGAAACGAGAGGCAGGAGTAAAAGACACCAGTAATTTTCTACGGGGGCATGGAGGCATATTAGACCGCTTCGATTCCCTTACTTTCGCAGCCCCTTTAGCCTATGTATATTGTCATTATATTTTAAAAATTGGATAAGAAAACCGAAGACATACAAATAATATTAGCAACGGATTGCGGTTCCACAACCACCAAGGCAATTCTCATTCAACTGGTAGAGGGGTCATACCGCCTCACCCATAGAGGAGAGGCACCAACCACTGTTGAAGCCCCCTTTGAGGATGTAACCCGTGGCGTACTCAATGCTATCATGGAACTGGAAGAACTTTCCGGGAGAAAACTATTAGATGGTGAGAAAATTATCTCACCCATACAGGAAGATTGTGGTGTGGATATATATATTTCCACCAGTTCTGCCGGAGGTGGTTTACAAATGATGGTTGGCGGAGTAGTGAAATCCATGACGGGCGAATCTGCTCAGCGTGCTGCTTTAGGAGCTGGTGCCATAGTTATGGATGTTCTTGCTGCCAATGACGGAAGACTGTACCATGAAAAGGTAAAGCGCATCCGCCAGTTGCGCCCCGATATGATTCTCCTCTCCGGGGGAGTAGATGGGGGTACCGTTACTCATGTGGTGGAGTTGGCAGAAGTATTAGAAGCAGCAAATCCCAAACCACGACTTGGAATCAATTATAAACTTCCTGTCATTTATGCCGGTAACAACAAAGCCACTGATGCGGTGGAAGAAAGATTGGGAGAGATCACTGACCTTACCACTGTTGCCAATATCCGCCCTACATTAGAGGAAGAAAACCTTCAGCCCAGCCGTGACAGAATTCATGATCTGTTTATGGAACATGTAATGGCACAAGCTCCCGGGTATAAGAAACTGATGAACTGGACCCATGCGCCTATTATGCCCACTCCCGGAGCAGTGGGGGAAATCATAAAAAAAATTGCAGAAGAGGAAGATATTTCTGTTGTTGGAGTTGATATTGGCGGTGCAACAACAGATGTGTTTTCTGTTTTCCAAAAGCAGTTTAACCGGACGGTATCAGCAAATCTGGGTATGAGTTATTCCGTGTGTAATGTATTGGCAGAATCAGGTTTTACCAATGTTGCCCGTTGGGTACCTTTTGATATGGATGAAACTATTTTAACCAACCGCATCGGCAATAAAATGATCAGGCCCACAACAATTCCCCAATCATTGGAAGCCCTCATCATTGAGCAGGCTATTGCCCGCGAAGCACTGCGTTTATCTTTTGAACAACATAAAGAATTTGCAGTCCATTTGAAAGGGGTACAGCAGGAGCGAACCATCTCAGATGCTTTTGAACAGACCAGCTCTGGGAACACTTTGGTAAACTTAATGGAGTTGGATATGTTGGTTGGCTCCGGTGGGGTTCTCTCACATGCACCCAGAAGGCACCAGGCTGCCCGTATGCTCATTGATGCCTTCCTGCCTGAAGGAATTACTCAATTAGCGGTGGACTCCATATTCATGATGCCTCAGTTAGGAATCCTCTCAACCATACACTCAAAAGCAGCGGTGGAAGTATTTGAAAAGGATTGCCTCATTCGGCTTGGATCATGTGTAGCGCCTGTGGGAAGACAGAAGGAGGGACAACCACTCATGCACTACGAAATTTTCCTTGAGTCAGAAAGGATAAGCGGTAATCTCATGCCTGGTGAATTAAAATTGATTGACGCTCCCTTTGAGCCGTTCCGTGCAGTATTTACTCCCACAAAGGGAATAGATATTGGTGCGGGAAAAAATGAAGTACTTGAAACCAAAGTTTTTGGAGGTGTAGTTGGCATTTTCTTAGATGGCAGAGGCAGACAGCCTTTTACAATTCCTGCTGAAGCTACAGAGAGGGTAAACCAGCTCTTACAGTGGTCTGCATCAACCAATGAATATCCAACCATGGAGGCAGCCTGATGGCACGCTCTTATACACCGGGGTTAAAAATATTATCCCGTACCAAAGTTGAAAAGAAACGGCAGCTCCCAATGAAAGGAGTGGTACATAAAAAAATTGGTGACTCAGTAGCTCCGGAAGAAGTGGTGGCATCTACAGAAATTCCGGGGAATGTTCAAATGCTGAATGTGGCAAATCAGCTGAATATCGAACCTGGAAATGTACCTGAATGTATGCTGGTAAATCTGGATGAGAAAATAAATAAAAATCAGGTAATTGCGGAAAGTAAGGGGATTTTTGGATTTTTCAAGTCGCAGCTCAAATCTCCCATTGACGGCACCCTTGCCAATGTATCAGAGATCACCGGGCAGGCGATTTTATCTGAACCGCCCATTCCTGTTGAAGTGGATGCTTACACCTCAGGTACCATAACAGAGGTAATCGAAGAAGAGGGAGTGACGGTAGAAACGGAAGGGGTTCTGGTTCAGGGAATACTTGGTATAGGAGGTGAAAATCGGGGTATTTTGGAAGTGGTCACCGGTAGCCATGCAGATGAATTAACAGCAGAATTAATAACAGAAGATCATAAAGGAAAAATTCTCTTAGGAGGCTCGTTCTTAGGTATGCCTGCCTTTGAAAAAGCAAAATCGGTTGGTGTGGCAGGAATCGTCACCGGAGGATTTGACTACACAGACCTTTCTAAAATCTTAGGTTATTCGTTAGGGGTAGCCATAACCGGCTCTGAAGAAATTGGTCCAAGTCTCATTATTACAGAAGGATTTGGAAATATTTCCATGGCTGCCAGAACTTATGAACTCTTATCAAATCATGCTGGAGAATTTGCTGCCATAAATGGAAGTACACAGATTAGAGCGGGAGTGATTCGCCCTGAAATATTAATTCCCAAAGAGGAAGTTTCAGACAGTTCCGAAAAGGTGGATGAATCAGATTTGGCAATTTCTGAGGGATCCTTGATTCGAGTAATTCGGGCACCGTATTTTGGGAGAGTGGGAAAAGTGAAAACACTGCCTGCAAAACTCACTAAAATGGAGTCTGAAACTATGGTGAGAGTGGCTGAAATTGAATTTGAGGACGGAAGCAGTGAAATCATACCCAGAGCAAATTTAGAGATGATTCTCACCTGATGGGAACCGATTTAGCAATCGCGCCATCAGATAAACAACTCATCAGTGATTTAGCCGAAAAAGTTGTGGAGAGAGGTATGGCAGTGCCGGCTATTTTCTTTTTGGATATGATGAAATATCTCTCCTTTTTTGGGGGACAGATCATGGTATTTTTCGGCCCTATAATTACTGCCTTTGTTCCATCAGCATCTTACTATAAATTTGCTGCACTGCTGGAGGAGAAAAAAAATGTGGAATTCCTCCTCACCGAAATTGAACGCATTGAAGAACAATCAAAAAAGTAAGGAAACATAACCTTTTGAATAATAAACTGATATACTCAATTATATTTTTTCTGGTCATCATAGTACTTTATGGATTGGGAGAGGGATCATTATTTATTACAGGATCCTACTTTAAATTTTCAATGGTTATGCTGGTAGCAACTACTCTCTATTATTATATAGACCGAGCAAAAACAGGGGGAGATATTTATCTGCGGCCCATTGCAGGACTCAAAGCCATTGAAGAAGCAGTTGGGCGTGCCACAGAAATGGGAAAACCAGTACTCTTTGTGCCGGGGATATCAGATATGGATCAGGTGGAAACGGTATCCGGATTAATATTGTTGGGTCATGTAGCAGAGACCACAGCAAAGTATGAAGCAGGGCTTAATGTCCCTGTGTCAAAATCCATAGTAATGGAAGCGGGCAGAGAAACTTGCAGAGAATCCTACCTGAAGGTGGGGCGTCCTGATCTCTATTATGACGATATGGTTCATTATTTAACAGATGATCAATTTGCGTATGCTGCAGGGGTTAACGGTATTATGGTTCGGGAGAAACCTGCAGCTTGTTTTTATTTAGGTAAGTTTTATGCAGAATCTCTCATATTGGCAGAAACAGGAAATTCCATTGGTGCTATCCAGATTGCAGGCACCGGATCACCGGCACAGATTCCCTTCTTTGTTACTGCTTGTGACTATACCCTAATTGGAGAGGAGTTCTTTACCGCCAGTGCATACCTTTCAAAAAAACCAGAACTTTTGGGAAGCATTAAAGGACAGGACATTGTAAAAGGATTCGTTATGGCTGCCATGGTGATAATAGTGGTACTCAACGGATTCTTTCAATTGGGATGGATGGAATTCGATATATTAACAGTATTTGGAAATTAATTAAGGAAAATCTATGTTATTAAAAAGGCATATACCTTTATTTATAGTTGTGGGAGTGGGACTGCTTACTCTTTTTGGACACTTTATCAACCAGGAGAATATTCAGAATTTTGTGGATAATGACTCCACGCAATGGTTTGATATCATTGCATCCTTTGCCATATTCTTAGGTGCATTGAATATGTTAAAGCTGCAACTGTTGAAAATTACCAGAAAACAGAAAAATTGGCAGTACAGCCTATTGGCAGTATTCGGATTTGCCTTTGCTGTTTTTGCCGGTTTCTTTTTCAGAGGTGCGAACTTTATCACTCTCAGCCAGGTTTCTGCAGATGCAGCAGCACCAATAGCACAAATCATAACAGAAGAGTTTGAGTTGGGAAATTCTGCAGTTATTGAGGAAAAACTCTTGGCAGAAAATGTTGAATATGAGATTCCCAAAATATTTATAACAGAGTCCGGGGCTGAAGAATTCATGGAAAAGTTGGAATCCTTTAAGGTAACTATGGTATTAGGTGCCAAGCCATGGGGTGCCCACATGCAGACGGAGGGTTCACTTTTTTCCTGGATGTTTTTCAATATTTTTAATCCCTTATCAGCATCCATGTTTGCCTTGCTTGCTTTTTTTGTAGCTTCTGCGTCTTACAGGGCATTCCGTATTCGAAATTTTGAAGCTACCCTTCTCTTGGTGGCTGGTATTATCCTCATGTTGGGCAGAGTTCCCATCGGAGAACTCATTCCCTGGTGGATGGTAGCCATTCTTATCGTATTTGGAATTGGGGCACTCACAGCACCATGGTTTAAAGACAAAAGGTTATTAGTGGCATTTATTCTGGGAGGGATTCTTCTTTTTGTAGGCATTGGTGTAAGTATGGGGTGGAATGAAGCACCTCCTTCTGCACTGTTAATCCCCGTAATTCAGGATTGGATTTTTGACTATCCCACTACGGCAGGTTCCCGTGCATTGATGATTGGGATTGCCCTTGGTATTGTAGCCACATCCTTTAGAATTATAATTGGAATCGAGCGTTCCTTTTTAGGAGAGTAAAATGAATCTGATAAAAAATATTTTCATTCAATTAGGCTCTCTTGACAGGAGAGTGATTTTTCTCATTGTAGGTTTATCCGTTCTTGTACCCCTGGTGAAACCTGAATGGGTATCTCTGCCAGTGAGACCCAAACCACATTCGCAAATCGTCTTTGATGAACTAAACAAGTTAGAGCAAGGTGACAGAGTATTATTGTCGTTTGAATATGGACCCAGCACCATGCCGGAAATTCATCCCATGTCTATTGCCATGCTCAATCATCTCTTCAGTAAAGATGTGAAAATTTATGCCACCGCTCTTTGGGCAGATGGTAATTTCATGTCCACAGATGCTTTTAGTGAAATTGCTCCTCTCTACAAAAAGGAATATGGGATTGACTATGTAAATCTTGGCTATAAACCCGGCAATGAAGCTGTGGTGAAGGGAATCGCCTCTGATATCCGTGCCTTGTATACCGTTGATTTGAAAGGAAATCCTATTAATGAAATCCCTATGATGAAAGAGGTACACAATATTGAAGATTTTGATTTTCTTTTTAGTTTGTCAGCAGGGTTTCCAGGTTCAAAAGAATGGGTACAGTATGCCACTGATCCTAAGAATATTCCCATGTCCACAGGCTGTACTTCCATTCAGGTGACGGATATTGTTCCCTATGTTGAAAATGGACAAATAAGGGGAATATTAGCAGGAATGCCTGGCGCAGCAGAATATGAAAAACTGGTGGAAACAGAACTTGCCGGTAAGAAGCATGAAATTCAACCGGGAGAGGCAACTCGAATGATGGCAGCTCAGTCCATTGCTCATGTGGTGATAGTCCTTTTTATCATCTTTGGAAATATTACCTACTTTCTCACCCGTAAATCTCAAAGGAAAGGGAATTAGTATGACAGCAGAATTAATCGGAGCATGGGTAGTAGTCTTTCTCACTCTTTCCATTTTCAGTTATTTATTTGATGACAATCCCTTTTACAAAGCTGCGGAACATCTTTTCATTGGTGTGTCAGCCGGATATTGGGCAGTCATTTCATTCTGGCAGCAGATTCAGCCCAATTTGTTTGGAAGATTATGGCCGGATTTAGAATCCCTTGCCGGAGAGAAAACACTTTTGCAGTCCATTTGGTATGGCATTTATGAAGTGTTAAATTTCGTCACCACAGGTTTTGGATTATTAGACCGCTCCGTATTTCCTGAGGGTGGTATCGAAGGCTATGACGAAATTCGTTTCATCTATATCATCCCCTTTATTTTAGGAATATTCATGTTATTGCGGTTAGTCCCAAAAGTGGGCTGGCTGGCTCGTTGGGCTATTGCCTATATTGTGGGCATGACTGCAGGTTTAAGATTCTACAGCTTTCTCAACTCCGATATACTCAGTCAGATTAAAGCATCAGCAGTGAATTTTTCCTCAGATTGGGGAACCATGATAAATGGACTTATTGTATTTATCGGCACCCTTACCGGACTGATTTACTTTTTCTTTTCTAAAGAACATAAGGGTTCATTTGGAACCCTCAGTAAAATTGGTATTTACTTTTTAATGATCAAATTTGGTGCATCCTTCGGATTTGCAGTGATGGGAAGAATATCCCTTCTCATTGGCAGAATTAATGCATTAAAAGATTACAGTGCAGCAGAATATAATTACGCAACTCCCATAATTTTAGGAATCATTATTATAACTCTCATCATCTGGTCATTAAAGGGAAACCGAAACCAGAGTGAATTAACCGGTTAAGATATTGATTAAAGTTTAACAGGAGAAAAATTGAAAGAAATATTACAATCCTTAGGTATAGAAGCAAATAATTACGGAGCTTGTACCGGTGCAGGATCCTGGTCTGAAACGACAGATGTAGGCGTTTTGGAATCCATTAACCCTGCCACTGGAGAATTATTAGCAAAAGTGTATCAATGCTCTGAGGCAGACTATGATCGTGTAATAGAGGAGTCCATCCAGGCATTTAATGAATGGAGAATGGTACCTGCTCCGATAAGAGGTCAACTTGTGCGGGAAATGGGTGAAGAATTGAGAAGGAAGAAAGACCTCCTAGGTTCCTTGGTAACTCTTGAGATGGGAAAAATCAAAGCAGAAGGTGACGGTGAAGTACAGGAAATGATTGACATTGCTGATTTCGCAGTAGGACTTTCCAGACAGCTATATGGTCTCACCATGCATTCTGAAAGAGTAAAGCACCGTATGTATGAACAGTGGCATCCATTGGGAATTTGCGGAGTGATTTCAGCATTTAATTTCCCCGTTGCTGTCTGGGCATGGAACGCCTTCATTGCAGCCGTTTGTGGAGATGTTACCGTTTGGAAACCGTCCTCAAAAACTCCCCTCTGTGCCGTAGCTATCCAGCATTTATGTAATGAAGTGTTGGAGAGAAATGGCTATAAAGGAATTTTCAGCATTATCATCGGCAGAGGCTCAACCATTGGTGAGCGCCTCATCAATGATAAAAGAGTCCCTCTCATTTCCGCTACCGGCAGTACCCGTATGGGCAAAAGAATTGGTGGAATCGTGGGAGAAAGACTGGGTAAGACTATTCTTGAATTAGGCGGAAACAATGCCATCATCGTAGATGAAACTGCCAATATGGATATGGTAGTGCCTGCCATTGTATTTGGAGCCGTTGGCACAGCTGGGCAGCGCTGCACCAGTACCCGTAGAATCATCGTCCAAGACTCAATTATGGATGAGCTGGCGAATAAATTAATTAATGCCTACTCACAGGTGAGAATTGGAAATCCTCTGGATGGGAACACCCTGATGGGACCTCTCATTGATCAGAGCGCAAGAGATGATTTTTCTAATGCATTGGAAAAGGCAAAAACGGAAGGTGGAGAAATTTTATGCGGAGGCACTTCAATTGAAGGAGATGGTTTTTTTGTAGAGCCTGCAATTGTAAGAGCAGAAAACCATTTTGAAATTGTACAGGAAGAGACTTTTGCACCAATCCTTTACATCATTCCATACTCCGACTTAGATAATGCACTTTCTCTACATAACGGGGTTCCACAGGGATTGTCTTCAGCAATTTTTACGACGAATGTTCTCAACTCAGAATCTTTTTTATCACATGAGGGAAGTGACTGTGGAATTGCCAATGTAAATATTGGGACTTCAGGAGCAGAAATCGGCGGTGCATTCGGAGGTGAAAAGGAAACAGGAGGCGGTAGAGAGTCCGGGTCTGATGCATGGAAAGCTTATATGCGTCGGCAAACAAATACAGTAAATTGGAGCAGAGACCTACCTCTCGCTCAGGGAATAACTTTTGATTTAGAATCTTAGAATAATGGAATTAGATATGACAACAGATACTCGAGATATACGGCAAACCTTAGGAAAACATATTTTAGCAGATGGCTTTGAGCCTGTTATGGATCTGGAAAACAGCCACGGCTCCTGGCTTGTAGATGAACGGGACGGCACAGAATATCTGGATATGTTCTCAATGTTTGCATCCGGAGCTGTGGGTTATAACCACCCTCACATCGTCTCACAAAGGGAAAAACTGGGTATAGCTTCACAGAACAAACCAACACTCTCTGATATTTATAATGGGTACTATGCAGATTTTCTGGAGACCTTTTCTCGATTGGCAATTCCTGATTACCTTCCCCACGCCTTTTTTATAGAAGGGGGAGCCCTTGCAGTTGAAAATGCCCTGAAAATTGCCTTTGATTGGAAGGTAAGAAAAAACCTTGAAAAGGGAAAAAGTGAAATGGGTGGTCAGATTATCCATTTTAAACAGGCATTTCACGGACGAAGTGGTTATACGCTGTCATTGACAAATACTACCGACCCCCGGAAAACCATGTATTTCCCAAAATTTGACTGGCCAAGAATTGAAAACCCTAAACTTACTTTTCCTGTCACAGAAGACATTTTAGCAGATGTAAAGCAAAGAGAAGAAACAGCTCTGAATCAAATTAAAGATGCCTTGCGAAATAACCCTGATGATATTGCTGCCCTTATCATTGAACCTATTCAGGGAGAAGGGGGAGATAATCAATTCAGAGATGAATTTTTTACTGCACTTAGACAGCTCTGTGATGAAAATGAAATGCTCTTTATACTTGATGAGGTGCAAACAGGTATTGGTATAACCGGTAAATGGTGGGCGCATGAGCATTACTCCATGAATCCTGATATCATCTCATTTGGGAAAAAATCGCAGGTATGCGGACTATTAGCAGGGAAGCGAGTTGAGGAAGTAGATCAGCATGTCTTCGAAGAATCCAGCCGTATAAATTCCACTTTTGGTGGTAACCTTACCGATATGGTGCGATTCCAGATTATTCTGGAAATTATTGAAAGGGAGAACCTTCTTGCTAATGCAACAGAAATGGGGAGTCTCCTCTTAAATGAGATTCAGGGTCTGTGTGAAGAATTTCCTGCTTTTGTAACCAATCCACGCGGACTGGGATTATTTGCAGCCTTTGATCTTCCATCCCAGACGGAACGGGATGCTCTCATTGGCACGCTCCATGAAAATAAATTGTTGATATTACCTTCCGGAGATGAAGCCGTGCGTTTCAGGCCACACCTCAATGTAAATGCGGAAGAACTATTAACAGCCATAGACATTATTCGCAAAACGGTTAAATCCGTACTGAATTAATTGGGAGGTATTCTGTATGTAGTTGCCACTCCCATTGGAAACCTGTCAGACCTGACACATCGGGCAGAACAAACTCTACAGAATGTTGATCTCATTGCCGCTGAGGATACCCGCACCAGCCGAAAGCTGCTGAACCATTACTCTATTGACACGCCTCTTACCTCCTACCATGATAAAAATGAGATAAGAAAGGCAGGAGAATTAACTACACAATTACATGGGGGCAAGTCTGTTGCTCTCATTTCAGATGCCGGCACTCCCTGCATCAGTGACCCCGGTTACCGTCTGGTACATGCTGCCAGGAAAGAAGGGATTGAAATTGTCACTATCCCCGGCGCATCTGCCGTTACAGCAGCTCTTTCTGTTTCAGGGCTTCCTACAGACCACTTCTATTTCAATGGCTTCCTGCCTCCTAAAAAGGGAAGAAAAACCACTTTTGAATCATTAGAATCATTGCCGGCAACCATCGTAATTTTCGAGTCTCCTATGAGATTATTTCGAACATTGACAGATTTACAATCCTATTGGGGTGACAGGATCATCTCCGTCTGCAGGGAATTGACCAAAATGTATGAGGAAACTTTTTTTGGAACCGTATCTGAAGCTATTGATTATTTTTCCAAATCTAAGGTGAAAGGGGAGATTGTCATATTGGTTGCTAAAAAAGGATATACCCTGTGATGCGGGGGCATTTCATCTCATTTGAAGGGATTGACGGCTCCGGTAAATCCACCCAGATACAACTTTTATCAGACCATTTAGAAAGGCAGGGAATCGTGTCTCATGTATTTAGAGAGCCAGGCAGCACGGTACTATCTGAAAAAGTGCGTGAAATATTGTTGGATTTGCAGCATATTGAATTAAATCCCATTTCTGAAAGTCTACTTTTTGCTGCAGCAAGGGGACAGTTGGTAAACGAGAAAATTAAACCTGCGCTGCACAAAGGCAAATGGGTAATTTGTGACCGCTATACAGATAGTACAACAGCATATCAGGGTTTTGGCAGAGGTATTGACAGAGACCAAATTGATACCATTAACCACATCGCAACAATGGGACTTGAACCTGAGATAACCTTCATCATAGATATTCCGCCGGAAGTTGCTTCAGCCAGACTGGAAACTACTGATCCTGACCGAATGGAATCCACAGGATTAGAATTTTTTCAGAAAGTAAGAAAGGGGTATTTAGTGATTTCCAAGGAAAATCCCCACCGCTGTGTGAATATAAACGGAAACCAAAACCCAGGAGAAGTATTTAATGAAATCCAACAGGTAATCATGAACAAAATTGAAAAGGAAACGATATGCAGTTAAGAATTAAATGGGCAGCATTGATTTTACTTTTTGTCCTCCCTCTATTCGGACAAAATAAAAAGGAAGAAGACAAATCAAAGTCCTTTACCAGAAAAAATGAAATTGAATTTAGCAATGATCAGGACACAAAAGACTACCTGAAAATGCTGGAGAATGCTTTTTATAAGGTGAGTGAAAGCTATGTAGACTCAGTGAACGAATCAGAGATTATCAAAGCCGGTATAAAGGGTATGATGACTCCTCTTGATCCCTATACCAAATTTGTCAGTGGCAGCAGTAAGGAAAGACTGGATATGCTGAGAACAGGAAAGTACGGGGGAGTGGGCATCCAGATTGGAATGCGTCGGGATACCCTAACTGTATTAGCACCCTTTGAAGACAGTCCTGCCTATTCTGAAGGTATTCATTCCGGAGATCAGATCATTATGATTGACTCTGTAAAAACTAAGGGAATGACCATTAGGGATGCCTCTAAACTGATCAAAGGTGAATTGGGCACGGTGGTGGTTCTCACCGTGTACAGACCCTCCACCAGGGAAAAAATAGATTTTGAGTTGACACGGGCAAATATTACCATTAAGCATGTACCCTATTGGGGGGTGGATGAAAACGGGATCGGATATATAAGAATCACAAAATTTTCAAGAAATACAGCTAAAGATTTTACCAATGCACTAAAAGAATTGGAAGATGAAGATATGGCGGGTTTGGTAATTGATCTGCGTAGCAATTCCGGAGGATTATTGAATAATGCCATAAACATTTTGGATAAACTTACTGACAGAGGGGTTAATCTGTTGAATACCCGTGGAAGGCTTAAAAAAGCAAATAAACAGATGAATTCTCGACGGGCACCCATGATTTCCCAAGATATACCAATCGCTGTGTTGATTAATAAAAGTTCTGCCTCTGCCAGCGAAATTGTTGCCGGTGTTCTCCAGGATTTAGACCGTGCAATTGTAGTGGGGGAAAAGTCCTTTGGAAAAGGTCTGGTTCAATCCATGTACACTCTAAATGATACCACTACCTTAAAAGTTACTACTGCGAAATATTACACTCCATCTGGAAGATTAATCCAAAAAGAGGATTATTTAAACAATGGATTTCTTACTGATGGATTAGATAAAAAGGATACTCTTTTCACCACTACCCATGGTAGAAAAGTGTCCGGAGGAGGAGGAATCACTCCAGATGTTACCCTGAAACGCACCAAACTCCCACCCTATGTAAGAGGTCTTTGGAGAGAGGGTGTCTTTCTCACATTTGCAGCAGATTATGTCCCGAAAAATCAAATTAAAGCTCCCGTGGTGATAACGGATAAAATATATAAAGATTTCGAGAAGTTTCTCTCTGAATATGAAATTAAGTATTCCTTACCCGGTGAAAATGATTTAAAAAAATTACAAGATGCTCTCAATCAAGAAGAAAAAAAATCAGGTGTACCTGAGCCATCCTTCTTCAGCAAGTTGCAGTTTTGGAAAAAACCTCAATCGTTGTCAGAAAGAATGACAGAAAAAGTGAAGGACTATTATACCGCAGAAAGAAAAGGGCAGTACTGGGACAATAAAAACATAAAATGGATCAAAAACGGTTTGCAAAGGGAAATGTCTTTGGTGGTATCTGGAGAGAAAGAAAAAATTAAAGTGAGTCTGATTGAAGATAATGTGTACATCGAAGCTGCAGAGATATTATTGGATGTAAACCGATATTATGATTTATTAGAGCCCCAGCCTGAAACCGCTGATGAAAGGGTTGAAAAATCCCCATTTCCTGTCGAGGAATAATTATAGGTTCCTTACCTGTTCGCCTTCGTAAATTTCCCGGCTGTATTTCTTATGATTTTTACAGGGCGGTTAGCTCAGTTGGTTAGAGCGCCACGTTGACATCGTGGAGGTCACAAGTTCAACTCTTGTATCGCCCACATTCTTATGAGTGAAATTCAAATTACATTACCGGATGAATCAGTGAAATTGGTGGAACCTGGCTCTACCAGCGGAGATATTGCCCGCTCTATCGGGGAAGGTCTCTTTCGTGCATCCATTGCTGCAAAAGTGAATGGTGACCTGGTTGACTTGGAGTATCCCCTTGGTGAAAATACTAATGTGGAAATTCTTACCAATAAAAATCCTGAATCTCATGAAATATTGCTCCACAGCACCGCCCATCTTCTGGCACAGGCAGTGAAAGAATTATATCCCGGTGCTAAAATTGCCATTGGACCCGCCCTTGAGGACCGCTTCTACTATGATATTGATGTTGCTGATGTTGCATTTAATAATGAGGAACTGGAAAAGATCGAAAAGAAAATGCGGGAAATTACTAAGCAAAACCTGCCTGTTGAAAGAGTGGAATTCCAGCGAAACGACGCACTGAATGCCTTCAAAGAGTTGGGAGAAGACTATAAAGTCGAAATCATTTCTGAAATAGATGAGGAGGATGCTATCTCAGCTTACCGACAGGGCGACTTTATTGATCTCTGTCGAGGTCCTCATGTTCCTTCCACAGGGAAAATCAAGCATTTTAAACTTCTTTCCTCTGCCGGCGCTTATTGGCGAGGTGATGAAAAAAATAAAATGCTGCAGAGAATCTATGGCACCGCCTGGTTTACCAAAGAAGAATTAAATTCCTTTCTCCATATGCTTGAGGAAGCAAAGAAAAGGGACCACCGGAAATTGGGGAAAGAGTTAGAAATTTTCACCTTTGATGAAGAAGTTGGCCCCGGCCTGCCTCTGTGGCTCCCAAACGGGACTGTATTGGTAGATGAACTTGAAAATCTCGCAATGGAAACGGAAAGAAAGGCTGGCTACCAACGGGTACGGACACCTCATTTGACCAAAGGGGAACTCTATGAGAAATCAGGGCATTTGGCTCATTATAAAGATAGTATGTACCCTGCCATGGAGTTAGATGGAGTCTCATATTATGTGAAACCCATGAACTGCCCTCATCATCATAAAATTTTTGCATCCTCACCAAAATCATACCGGGATATGCCCCTGCGTCTCGCTGAATATGGCACCTGTTACCGCTATGAAAAATCAGGGCAGCTTTTTGGACTCATGCGGGTACGCTCTATGCAAATGAACGATGCACATATTTATTGCACCGAAGATCAATTTAAAGAAGAATTTCTCAAAGTAATAAATATGTACCTGTATTATTTTGATGTCTTTGGTGTAGAAAAATACCAGATGCGTCTCAGCCTTCATGATCCGGAAAATCTGGGTGATAAATATGTGGATGAGCCGGAATTATGGTTGAAGACTGAAGCGTTGGTTAGAGAAGCAATGGAAGAAGGGGAAGTCCCTTATGTTGAAATTCCCGGTGAAGCTGCCTTTTACGGGCCAAAAGTAGATGTTCAGGTATGGAGTGCGATTGGCAGGGAATTTACCCTTTCAACAAATCAGGTAGACTTTGCCATTCCCAAAAGATTTGAACTGGTATATGTAGATGAAAACAACCAGGAAGTCACTCCTCTTTGTATTCACCGTGCACCTTTGAGTACCCATGAACGATTTATTGGATTTTTAATTGAACATTTCGGAGGAGATTTCCCCCTTTGGTTAGCACCGAAACAAGTTGTCATCTTACCAGTATCTGACAAGTATATTGATTATGCAAAGTCCCTGGAGCATGAATTCCTAAGTGCCGATATCCGGGTGACGGTTGATTGCCGCAGTGAAAAAGTAGGTGCTAAAATCAGGGATGCTGAATTAAAGAAAATTCCCGTAATGCTCATCGTTGGAGAAAGAGAAGCGGCAGATCATTCAGCTTCTGTAAGACGCAGGCATGAAGGCGATTTGGGAATCAGAGAAGTGGATTCACTGATTTCCGATTTAAGGGAAGAAATACAATCACGAAGGAGAAGTTAGTATAGCAAAAGACAAAAACGAACCAAGAATTAACGGTGAAATTACTGAATCTAAGGTTCGATTAATTGATGAGAACGGGGGACAGGCAGGAATAGTCTCCATCTCAAATGCCTTGGAAAGGGCAAGCAGGGCAGGGTTGGATTTAGTGGAAATTGCGGGAAAATCTGATCCGCCAGTATGTAAGATTCTTGATTTTGGTAAGTTTCGATATGAACGCCAGAAACAGAAAAAAATTAACAAGAAAAAGCAGCATGTAGTTCAGGTTAAGGAAATTCGTATCAGACCCAATACAGGAGATCACGATTTATTAACCAAATTGAATAAAGCCCAGAAATTTATTTCTGATGGCTCAAAGCTGAAAGTGACGGTGATGTTTCGCGGCAGAGAAATGGCAAGAAAGGAAGCAGGAATGGAATTATTAAAACGCGTCACCAGTATATTAGAAGATGTAGCAAAAATTGATAAAGACGCCAGCATGGAAGGCCGGCGTATGTCAATAGTACTAAGCCCAAGATAAAGGAGTAAAAAAGATGCCAAAAATGAAAACCAAAAGAAGCGCTGCAAAGCGATTCAGAAAAACGGGCTCGGGCAAAATAACCTACAACAAGTCAGGTAATAGACACTTGTCAACAAAGAAAAGTCCGAAGCGGAAAAGGCGTCTCCGTAAGGACACTGTCATGAGTAAAGCCATGACCAGTAGAACTAAAAAAATGATTCCATAGGAAAAGGAGAGAATCATGCCCAGAGCAAACAGCACGGTACCCAGACACCGTCGCCATCGTAAGATTGTAAAACTGGCGAAGGGATATTACGGTACCAGAAAAACCAACTTCAGGTCGGCTAAGGATGCAGTCCAGAAAGGCTGGCAGTATGCCTATAGAGACCGGCGAACCAATAAACGAAACTTCCGGAAATTATGGATTATCCGGATCAATGCTGCCGTGAGACAGCATGGATTATCCTATTCAAAATTCATTTCAGGATTAAAAGAGAAGAATATTGAATTAAACCGGAAAACACTTGCCTATATGGCGGTGAACGATCCCTCCGGATTTGCTGAAATAGTAAATTCAGTAAAGTAGTTTCGTGTCCATAACCGATCAGATACAGCAAGTCAGATCTGAATTTCAGACTGACCTGAAAAGCCTGTCTTCTGAAAATGGTTCAGTTGACACTATCCGAATAAAATATCTGGGACGAAAGGGGCTGGTCGCCAGCCTATTCGTCCAGATGGGAAGTGTGAGTAAAGAAGAACGCCCCCACATGGGGCAGGCTCTCAATGAGCTGAAATCCGAAATATCCACTCAGATAGACACTCTCGGTTCCGGAGATAATTCCCAGGGGGAAAACAGGGAAGAATTTATTGATTATACCCTGCCGAGTGATCCCCTCCCCGCAGGCAGTATTCACCCTCTGTCGCAAGTGATGGAAGAAATTAAATCTATCTTTCTCCGGCTAGGATTTTCCATGGCTTACGGACCTGAAATTGATACGGAGTTTTATAATTTTGAAGCCTTGAATATTCCCAGGCATCATCCTGCCAGAGATATGCAGGATACCTTCTATATTTCAGAATCTGTCCTGCTGCGAACCCATACCTCTGATACGCAAATCCATTTTATGGAGAGCCATGATCCTCCTGTGCGTATTATTGCACCGGGGAGGGTGTACCGGAACGAAGATATTTCTGTACGCAGTTACTGCCTTTTCCATCAGATAGAAGGGTTGTATGTGGATAAGGGAGTTACCTTTGCAGAATTAAAAGGAACCCTGGATTATTTTGCCAAAGAACTATTCGGGAAGAAAGTGAAGACACGCTTCCGGCCCAGTTATTTTCCTTTTACAGAACCCAGTGCAGAAATGGATGTATCCTGCATTTTCTGTAAAAGTAAAGGCTGCAATATCTGTAAAAAAACAGGATGGCTGGAGATATTAGGCTGTGGAATGGTGGACCCGGAAGTATTTAAAGCAGTACAATATAATCCCGAAAAATGGACAGGTTATGCCTTCGGTATGGGAATTGAACGCATGGCAATGCTGAAATACGGTGTGGAGGATATCCGCCTTTTTTACAACGGTGATGTACGCTTTTTGAGACAGTTCTGATGAAAGTATCTCAAAACTGGCTGAAAGAGTATATTCACATCTCCGATACACCCGGAGAAGTTGCCGATTATCTCACCGCTTTAGGATTGGAAGCATCCTATGAGGTTAAAGGAAAAAATTTCACCAATGTGGTCTTAGGCAGAGTTGAGTCCTGCAACCCCCATCCTGATGCGGACAAATTATCCGTCTGTGAAGTGGATACCGGTAGTGGTGAACTCAATCAAATTGTGTGCGGGGCACCCAATGTAAAAGCAGGAATTCATGTGCCGGTGGCGCAGGTTGGTGCTGAATTTAATGGAGGTGACTTCAAAATTAAAAAGGCTAAACTGCGTGGGGTGGAATCCAATGGAATGATCTGTTCAGGAAAAGAATTAGCGTATAATGATGACCACGAAGGCATCCTCATTTTAGATACAGATGCAGAACTTGGAACCCCCATCGAAAACATCTTGAACTTTGAAGAAGATGTACTTTTTGAATTGGACCTTACACCCAATCGAGGGGACTGTCTTAGTCATATAGGTGTTGCCAGAGACCTTGCAGCATTAACCAAACAAAAAATTAAAAGTCAAGACATTCAAATTCAGGAAATTTCCTCAAAAGTTTCTGAGGTAGTTTCCGTATCTATTGAAGATAAGGATGCCTGTCCCAGGTATGCAGCCAGAGTGGTAAAGGGAGTGAAAGTGGGACCATCCCCAAGCTGGCTGGTACAAAAGTTGGAAGCGGTGGGACTGTCCAGCATTAATAATGTGGTAGATGCTGCTAATTTTGTGCTTATGGATAAGGGACACCCTATGCATACCTTTGATTTAGCAGAAATTGAAGACCAGAAAATAAAAGTTCGCTATGCCAAAGAGGGTGAATCTTTCACAACATTGGATGGAGTTAAGCACAAACTTTCTAACTTCCATTTGCTAATTTGTGACGGAAAAAAACCGGTAGCATTGGCAGGCATTATGGGAGGTGAGAACAGTGAAATTTCTGAGAGCACAACAGATGTACTCATCGAGTCAGCCTATTTTAATCCTACGGTAGTGAGGAAGGGAGCAAAGACGCTTGACCTTTCTACTGATGCATCCCGGCGTTTTGAACGAGATACGGATATGGATAATGTGATCCAATCAATTAATCAATTAGCAGGCTTAATTCAGAAGGTAGCAGGTGGTGAAATTTTACAGGGTATTGTAGATGAATATCCGGATCAGAAAGACTCTACTACCATCCTGTTTTCACCGGAATATTGTAGAAACTTATTAGGGATTGATATCTCAGATGAGGATATACAATCTATTTTTTCTTCTCTTCAAATTCAATCCCGGATAAAAAATGGGAAAATGGAATGCACCATCCCTCTTTTTAGAAATGATCTGGAAAGGGAGGTTGATTTATGTGAAGAGATTGCCAGAGTGTATGGCTATGATAATATACCTTCCTCTCAGAAATATTCTGCATCCTATGCTGCCTTTACAGAGGACGACCAGGAATTAGACAGCCTGCTGAGAACCCATTTGCAAAGCTGTGGTTTCCATGAGCATTATTCAAACAGTCTGTTTGGAGAATCCTTCACTTCTCATTTTGCCGGTGGCGAGGCAGTTGAACTACATAATCCCCTCAGCCGTGATATGGCTTATATGCGCAACTCCATTCTGCCGGGACTACTCATGGCTGCTGATTATAATGAGAAACGGCAGGAGAAAGGATTCAACCTGTTTGAAATTGGTGCAATTCATAATACCAATACAAAAACAGAAACAGGGTCAAAAGAGAAATTTCAGTTGGGACTGCTCTGGTATGGTGAGCCGGCTCTGCATTGGCGGAAATATGAAGACAGAGACCTCTTTCATTGTAAAGGGGAAATTGAAAAATTGTTAGCCACATGCGGCATTTCGCAGATTTCCTTTAAACCTGCAAATGCACAAGGGTTCACAATTGCACTGAAAATATATTCCAGGAAAACTCAGATCGGAGTTTTAGGAATACCGGAAAACTCCATTTTAAAGCAGTATGATTTAAAGAGAGCACCCATCATTGCTGATCTGTCTTTGCACTCATTACGGGACTTATGGAAGAACAGGAAACAGAGTTATACAAGTCCCCCACAATTTCCTGCCACCAGCAGAGATATTGCTCTTCAGGTGAACCGGGAAATTCCCGCTGAAGCATTGTTAATGACGATAAAAAAGGATGGTGGAGATCATTTAAAAAAGGTGTCATTGTTTGATGTATATCAGCCAACTGATGTAGGTGAAACGCAGAAAAGTCTGGCATTTTCACTTCAATTTCAATCTGAATCTGCTACCCTGATAGATGCAGAAGTAGATTCAGTAATGAGTAAGATATTAGATTCTCTTCAAAAGGCTCATGGAGCTGTTCAACGCTAAGGGAGGATAGATGTATGAAACCAAAAGTGGTCAAAGTAAATATATTAGGGCAGGATTATGTAGTGCGTTCTGCAGCAGGCCAAAAATATCTGGAAGAAGTTGCCGGGTATGTGAATGCGAAAATGGATGAAATCAAGCAGTCCGGGATAGATGACTCCCAACAGCTGCGTATTGCTGTACTGGCTGCCATGAATATTACAGATGAGCTCTTTACCTATAAGAAGGAGAAGAAAAAATTTGTTGACAAGGTGGAAGCCAAAACCCTGGCCATAACCGAGTTTATCGAAAACCGCATCACTGATATAGAAGCGGAAGAAAAGTAAATTGGATACCCTGCTTCTGAAAGGAAAACCTGTTGCTGAACATATCCGTCAGGAATTAACTGAAAGGATCCAGGGATTAAAGGCAGACGGGATAACTCCTAATCTTGCAGCTATTATTGTGGGGGGTGACCCCGCTTCAAAAGTATATGTAAAAAATAAGGCGCGGGCATTTGAAAAAATGGACTGTGACAGCCGGACCTACCATTTAGATAAAAATGCATCCGAAAATGAAGTACTTGATCTCATACATGAATTGAACCAGAATATGGAGGTGCATGGTATATTGGTGCAGCTTCCTTTGCCAAGGCATTTAGATTCTAAGAAAATTCTGCATACCGTTTCTCCCCAAAAAGATGTGGATGGATTCCATCCTGAGAATCTGGGATTGCTTTTAGAGGGGAATCCCAAGTTTATTCCCTGTACACCTCATGGAATCCTGGAAATATTAAAGTATTATAACATTCCTGTATCTGGCCGACATGCTGTGATTGTCGGAAGAAGTAATATAGTGGGCAAGCCCATGTTTGCGCTGTTGGCACAGAAATTTGAGATGGGAAATGCTACCGTCACCATCTGTCATACCGGAACTAAAGATTTAGATATGCATACCAAACAGGCGGATATTATTATCGCTGCAGCAGGTTCTCCCAAAATGATTAGGGGAGATATGGTGAAGGAGGGTGTTGACATCATTGATGTAGGTATAAACCGGATTGAAAATGACTCTGAAAAAGGATACGCATTAGTAGGAGATGTGGATACAGACTCAGTAATGGGAATCGCCCGTTCAGTAACGCCGGTTCCCGGTGGTGTTGGCCCTATGACGATAACTATGCTTCTGGTAAATACGGTTATTGCTGCAGAGAATATGAAAGAATTTGCAGTTATTAGTCATTAGTCATTGGTCAATGGTCATTAGTTATTAGTTTACAATTTATAATTGATAATTTATAATTAAAATTGCCCCCGTAGCTCAGCTGGATAGAGCGTTGGATTCCGGTTCCAAAGGCCGTGCGTTC
>JASLLI010000026.1 GCA_030747125.1 Fidelibacterota bacterium
TCCTGCCTGAGTATAGAAAACGAATTTGTGCCGGAACAGATTTCAATCTCAGCATATCCTAATCCATTTAACCCTGAGTTGACTATAGGAGTAAATATTCCTTTACTGCAACATACCTTAATTTCAGTAATTGATCTGACAGGGAGAAACCTGGAAAAAATATTTGAAGGGAACATTAGTCCCGGTGCTCACACCTTCTCTTGGGAGGCGGGTGGATACCCCAGCGGGGTTTATTTAATTTCGGTTAATAGTGGCCCGCTGACACAAACTCAAAAAGTCCTGTTATTAAAATAAAATATTTATAGAATTTAGTGAATTCCTGTTTAAATTTCAAAGCTTGGGAGGTAGTAATAGCAGATGGTTCTGCAAATCCCCCGGCTTAACAGAAAATTTGTTACATGTCGAATTTTGTGATTTGCCCCAAGACCCCTTAGTATTTCTGGCTTAACCTATTCAATGTAAAAGGGAAACATGAAAAATTAGAAATACCTCCCGCCTGGTGCTACTTTGATGGCATGGGACGGCCAGGCTGGACGGGAGCCCTTCGGTTTACCGGAGGGCTTCCTATTTTCAGGAGTAATTTGTGTATTGAGAATCTTGGGTGTAATGTTTTCATTTAACTTTATGAACTTATGAATCAAAATACAGTTTTCCCTCTGAACGCCGATTTTCTTACCAACAGGCTCGCAGATTGGGAAATAAATTTAGAACAGGTAAGTATTAGAGAATTGAATCGGCTGGTTGATGAATTATCTGACCAGTTTCAGGTTGAATTTCTTCGGTTTGAGTTTGGTATCCCCGGATTAAAACCAAATATACTAGGGCCTGAGACTGAGATAGATATCCTCTCTCGAAATCCTGCATTAGCAGGATCCTATCCACCTTTTGATGGTGTGCCCTTACTAAAGCAGGCTGCTGCAGAATTTGTTGACAAATTCTTAAATATTTCCGTACCTGATCTTTCCTGTATTCCTACAGTTGGAGCTATGCATGGCGGACTCATTTGTCAATCCATAGCAGGCAGAATTCATCCCCAGGCAAATACCATCCTTTATCTTGATCCTGGTTTTCCCGTTAATAAATTACAAAATAAATTTTTAGGACTCCAGGAAGAATCAATTGATTTAATTCAGTACCGTGGAACTGCATTAATTGATAAAATAGAATCCATATTGGAAAAGGGAAAAATCGGAGGATTACTTTGGTCCAGTCCCAACAATCCTTCTTGGGTTTGTCTGAAAGAAGAAGAATTAAAAGGAATTGGTGAATTATTAACTCGTTATGATGTTCTGGGTATTGAGGATGCTGCCTATTTGGGTATGGACTACCGTCAGGATTATAGCAAACCAGGAGAGCCACCTTTTATTCCCACCGTTGCACGCTATACGGATAATTATTTTATCATCATTTCAAGTTCAAAAATTTTCAGCTACGCGGGACAGCGGATTGCAATTACCGTAATTTCTCCTGAATTATTAGAAAAAAGATATCCTAATTTAAGACAGTATTATAATACTGAAAGGGTAGGGCATGCATTTATTCATGGAGGGATTTATCCCACTACTGCCGGGGTTCCTCAAACTCCCCAATATGCTTTAGCCTCCCTTTTTAATGCTGCTATTAAAGGAGATTATAATTTCCTCGAGGATACAAAAGTGTATGCCCGCCGTGCAAAAAAGATGAAGGACATCTTTTTACAACACAACTTTCATCTTGCCTATGATGAAGATATGGGTGAACCCATCAGTGATGGTTTTTATTTTACAGTGACCCGTGAAGGAATGAAGGGGGGTGAATTATTATTTGAAATGCTCCGCTTCGGTCTTGCAGGAATTCCCCTCAGCACCACAGGTTCCATAAAAGATGGAGTAAGAATCTGTGTGTCCCTTATAAGGGAAGATCAATTTCCTGAATTGGATAAGCGTCTCATCGCTTTAGACCACTCTTTGCAACCTGAACCTATATAATTCCCCCTAAATACAACGCATATTTAAATTTATTGGGAACGCTCCAATCAAGGAGAGGCCTAATATATTTATGAAATTGCCTATAATAATTAATAAATTATTGGAAGGTATTAAATAATAATAATAATATTAACCATGGCGATTATTACCGAAATTTCCAATTCTGAGACAATTAAGCTGGATCATATAGACAAAGAGATTCTACATTTGCTCCAAATAGATGGAAGATCAAGTGCAAGTTATATTGCAGAGTCCGTGGGAATGTCTATTCCTGCTGTAACTGACAGAATAAAGAAATTACAAGAGTCTGGTATCATTATGGGATTCACAACAATTCTCGATCACCGAAAAGTCGGGATGGATGTATCTGCATTTATTACTGTCATTTCTGAGTCTTCAAGTCATTACAGTGATGTAGTTCGGGAAACAAATAATACTCCGGAAATCATTCAATGTTATACCACAACAGGGAATGGTTCACATGTATTATTAGCCCTTACCGAGAACACACACAGCCTGGAAAGGTTATTGAGAACCATTCAGAGTTGGCCTGGTGTGCGGCGCACAGAAACTCAAATCATTTTATCATCATATAAGGGAATTAACTCGATTCAAATCCCTGAATAATTTGAATATTCAACACAACCAATAGGAGAACAATCATGGGAAGAATAAAAGCAGAATATATTTGGATGGATGGTCATAAGCCCACTTCCAAATTACGCTCTAAAACAAAAATTGTGGAAGGCACAGTTTCAAAAGTAGAAGATTTACCCATCTGGGGATTTGATGGATCAAGCACCATGCAGGCAGAAGGTCATGATAGTGACTGTGAATTAAAACCTGTATATTTTACACCTGATCCCATTAGGGGAGGGGATAATTTACTGGTTATGTGTGAGGTGAATAATGCAGATGGTACCCCTCATAAAAGCAATACCAGAGCACCGCTGAGAAAAGTAGCGGAAAAGTATGCAGATCATGAACCTTGGTTTGGTATTGAACAGGAATTTACCTTTTTCACCGGTCGGCAACCATTGGGTTGGCCAGATGGTGGATATCCTGCACCACAAGGACCGTTTTATTGCGGGGTAGGTGCAGATGAAGTTTTTGGCAGAGAAATTGTAGAAGAACATATGGATGTATGTATGCAGGCAGGAATACTAATTTCAGGAATTAATGCAGAAGTTATGCCCGGACAATGGGAGTTTCAGGTTGGACCTCTTGGACCTTTGGATGTGGCTGATGAATTATGGATCGCACGCTGGCTGCTATATCGAATTGGTGAAGATTTTGGTGTGAATGCAACTCTGCATCCCAAACCGGTTTCCGGTGACTGGAATGGAGCCGGTGCCCATACCAATTTCAGTACAAAGGCAATGCGTGAAGAAGGTGGCATAAAAGTAATCACTGATGCCTGCGAAAAATTAAAGAAAGCCCATAAACGCCATATTGGTGTATATGGTGCACATAATGAAGAACGACTCACCGGTTTGCACGAAACCTGCAGTATTCATGAGTTTAGATACGGAGTTAGTGATCGTGGTGCTTCTATTCGTATTCCCATGGCAACAGACAAAGCCGGCAAGGGATATCTTGAAGACAGAAGACCCGCAGCTAATATGGATCCATATCAGGTGTGCATGGCGTTGATTTCAACAGTATGCGGTACTACAGGTAATACTACAAAAGATGAAGTTGAGTTAGACGCTGAAATGGTGAGTTAACAGACTTTCCTTCCTCCTCCGTAAAGGGATGCGTTACTCGAATTGACACAATCCCTTTGGTATAATAAAGATCCCGGGGTTTGGGCCTTCGGGATCTTTTTTTTACCTCAATCCAGTGAATCAATCCAAGATTTAATTTCATCCCGAATATTCCTGAATGCCATAAGAATATTTTCTTTTGATCCTTTTACCAATGCAGGATCCTTAAAAGGTTTGTGGATTTTCTGATCAAAATTACCTGTGAAATGAGGACAGGATTCTCTCGCATTATCACACACGGTGGCAACAATAGTAAAATTATTATCAATATACTCATCTACTGGTTGTGGTGTTTGCTTTGAAATATCAATTCCTGATTCTACCATGACTTTAACAGCATTTGGATTTATTTCCATCTCCGGTTTTGTACCAGCACTGTAGGCATGCCAGCCTGCTTCCCTTGCGAAACCTTCAGCCATTTGTGATCTGCAGGAATTCCCGGTGCATAAAATTAAAATACTTTTCTCTTTCAATTATTTCTCCAATCTCAAGTTTCAACTGGTAAGCATGAACGATTAACAATCAACCAAATTTAGTTTATTCTAATTAAATTCAGCAGGTTAAATTTAACCATGAAGAAAAAGGTATTAGTATCTGCTTGTCTTTTAGGGATAAATTGCCGTTATGATGGTGGACACTCCTATTTAAATGAACTTGAGAATGATGATGTGGATTTCTATCCTGTTTGTCCTGAGGAATCAGGTGGGTTAGGCACACCCCGCCCAAAGGCTGAAATGCAGGACAGTGCTGAAGATATATTATCAGGTAATGGAAAAATCGTAAATATAAATAGTAAAGATGTCACCAAAGAGTTTATTCAGGGAGCACAACTCTGTTTAAATACAGGTATAGAAGCAGGTGCGAAATTTGCCATTTTGAAATCGAAAAGTCCTTCCTGCGGATTAGGTGAGGTCTATGATGGTAGTTTTAAAGGGAAGCTTCAAAAAGGAGATGGAATATTTGCCCATCTCTGCAGAAAGTCTGGCTTGTCATGCATATCCTCAGATAATATTTCAGAAATAAAAAAGACCGTACAAAAACCTAAACAGTCTTAGTTTTTCCGTCCATCAAGTCTATGAAATTCCGGAGAATTCAACATCAGTATTGATATAATTATACTCACCGTAGTACTCGTTGCTACAGTAGTCTTTTTTGTACAGGAAGTATTCCCCATGGAGGTTACTGCAATGGGGGCAATTGGCGTATTACTCCTCTTTGATATTCTGTCCTGGCAGGAAGCCATCAGCGGATTTTCCAACCCGGCTGTTATTACAATCGGTGCGATATTTATCATGAGCAAAGCCTTAGTCAAGACGGGCTTCCTGGAGGTATTTGCAGATTTTCTCGCCAAAAAAGGAGGGAATAGAAAATGGCTTACCATTTTTATTTTCCTCCTTACTGTTTCACTCATTTCAGGATTTATTAATAATACAGCAGCAGTAGCAATTTTTATTCCCCTTGCAATAGATTTATGTCAGCGGTTTCATATAAGTCCTACTAAAATATTGCTGCCCCTATCCTATGCTGCCATTTTCGGAGGTACGTTGACGCTCATCGGCACTTCCACCAATTTGATAGTATCCTCCATAATGGTGGATATGAATATGCCTCCCTTTTCTATGTTTGAATTTACTAAATTAGGATTGATTTTCATGGTGATGGGAACGGCTTATAATCTCATCATAACTAAATTATTTCTACCTTCCAGATCAATAATTTCTTCCCTCACCCGTAAATATCATTTAGGAAGCTTTTTGACAGAGTTTAAGGTAAGCGGAGATTCTCCGCTTATCGGCCATACATATCCTGAGATGGAGATATCACAAAAATATAACTTGCAAGTATATAAGATTATCAGAGAATCGCAGAATATTCGATTTAATCTGCAAAATGTGATTATACGGGAAGGGGATATTTTTCTTGTTCAAATCAATGTGAAGGATATGCTGAAGTTCAAAGATGAAATGAAAGTTCTTCTACTCTCCGATGTAAAAATGAATCAAGCAGAACTTTCGGGAAAACACCATGTCATCGTGGAAGGGATAGTATCCCAGCAATCAGCTCTCATTGGGAAAACTCTGCAAGATTTTAATTTTAGAAGCAGGTTTGGTTCCTTTGTATTGGCAGTGAAGAGACAAAGAGAATTGCTGCGTGAAAAAATTGCCCATATTCGCCTGAAATTTTCTGATACACTACTCATCATGGTTCCCAAAGAGCGGTTAGATATATTGCGCAGCTCCAACGATCTCATTATACTTGAAGAACTGGATATTCATCTCCGGTATGAACGCTTTTGGTATTTTTCTATCTTAGTCATTCCTGTGGTCATGTTATTAGCTACCTTTGGCATTGTTCCCATTGTAAAGGGAGCTGTCTTAGGTGCGATTCTTCTGCTGGTTATGCGGACATTATCCATTCAGGATGCCTATGAATCAATTTCTTGGTCCGTCATCTTTTTGATTGCTGCACTCATTCCCATGGGGACTGCCATTCAATCCACCCATTTAGATAAATTATTGGGAAATTTGATTATAGCTCTGGGAGGACTTATCGGTGGTGTTGAAAATGTGAATCCAACGATTATTTTAGCAGTTTTATATGGGGTGACTTTTCTCTTGTCAGCTTTTATTTCAAATGCCGCAGTTGCTGTGATGTTAACACCTATCGGTATCATGCTGGCATCTTTAATTGGTGTTGATTCGAGACCTTTCTTGGTGGCAATTTGTTTTGGTGCATCCTGCAGTTTTATGACTCCAATGGGTTATCAAACCAATATGATGGTATTTGGTCCCGGACAGTATCGTTTAAAAGATTTTTTTCAAATGGGGATACCTTTGACACTCATTTTCTGGATAACTGCAGTCATTTTTATTCCCCGTTTCTGGCATTTTTAACTCATGAACTTATGCTTAGATTTATTTTAATTATTTTAGATGGATTTGGAATCCGAAAAGATTCTGAAGGAAATGCAGTGGCATTAGCCCAAACCCCTGAATTAGACCATATGCTGGAAAATCATCCTGTGGCATCTATTCAAACCTCCGGGAAATATGTGGGACTTCCCCAAGGGGTTATGGGGAATTCAGAAGTGGGGCATATGAATCTGGGTGCAGGACGCATAGTTAAACAAGATTTGGTACGGATTAATGATGCTATAGAAAATGATTCTCTTGCACAAAATTCAGAATTATTATCATTGATTCAGCATGTTAAAGAGAAAAATTCCACCCTGCACCTTTTGGGGCTTCTTAGCGATGGAGGAGTGCACAGCCATATTGATCATTTAGAGTATATTATTGATACAGCATCTACACATTCAGTAAAAAAGTTGGTCGTACATGCCATTACTGATGGCAGAGATACAGCACCTGACAGTGGACTTGGTTATATAAACAGACTGGACCGCTTTTTGCAAAATTATGCAGGGTATACCATCAGCAGCGTCATTGGCAGATATTATGCTATGGACAGAGATTCCCGTTGGGATCGTATTGAACAAGCTTACCAAATGTATATTTCAAATACAGGGACTCAATTTCATACAGCTGCAGAGGCGGTTCAAAATTCCTATAAAAATCAAATTTCAGATGAATTTATACTACCTTCCGTAATTGGCAGCGGCACTCCCATCCAGGATAATGATGGAGTTCTGACCCTGAATTTCAGAGCAGACAGAATGCGTCAAATAACCACTGCCATTAATGCAGAAAACTTTCCTCACTTTCAGACTGAACCTCTGAACCTGCACTTTACTTGTATGACCCGGTATCAGGAAAATTTCCCCTACCCTGTACTTTTTGGTCCTGAAAAAATTGACAGGATTTTTCCACAAATATTGGCAGAAAATAAATTCCGGCAATTGCGAATTGCTGAAACCGAAAAATATGCCCATGTGACCTATTTCTTTAATGGAGGAGATGAAAATACCTTTCCTGGCGAAGAGAGGATATTAATTCCTTCGCCAAAGGTTGCCACATATGATTTACAGCCTGAAATGAGTGCTTTAGAAGTGACGGACAATGTTTTATCCGCAATTCACTCAAATCAATTCGAAGCAATCGTAATGAATTTTGCCAACCCTGATATGGTAGGCCATACCGGTAATCTGCAGGCTGCTGTTAAAGCAATTGAAGTAATTGACAGCTGTGTCGGTAAAATTCGTTCGGTTGCATTGGCAAAAGGTGCAGCTGTTTTTCTCACTGCTGACCATGGCAATCTGGAAATGATGGTTGATCCCGAAACGGGGAAAACACATACTGCCCATACCACTTTGCCGGTACCTCTGATTATGGAAGGTGCGGATAAATGCCATTCCCTGGAAAGTGACGGAAAATTAGCAGATATTGCCCCCACCATATTGGACTATCTGGATATTCCCATACCCCGGGAAATGACAGGGACCAGTTTGCTTCGGCGAGTCAATGCATAGTTTTCACTTCATAAGTGGACTCATGCTGGCAGCAGGCATTCTATACGGGCAAAATTTTAGATATGATCCTGAAGATTGGTATATAATCACCTATCCGGGAAAAATAACCGCCTTTACTGAAGACAACTTCACAATGTTTATTGCAACAGAGAACGGCATTTATTCCTTTGATAAAGTGAGTGAGGATATTCGTTACAATTATGATTTATCTGTGCCATTTCAAACCAGAGAAATCAGGCATTTCTTTATTGATCCCTATCGTGATTACTATTGGATAATTACTGATGATGAAATCAGTTACAAAGCAGCAGTAAGTTACCAATGGAGAGAAATGTCTCTGCAAAATACCGGTATTTTCACTCCCTATGAAATTGATGATATAGGAGCTTCACCGGAGTATATCTGGTTGAGGACCGGGGAAGATAAAATTCCCTTCCACCCCTATAATGCATTGCCTGCGTCATGGAAAGAAGCTGAAGGGGAGAAGGGCCAGATTCAATGGGGAAATTCCTATTTTGGATATTCGGGAGACCGAATTGATTTATTCTGGTATAGCCTAGAGGAAGACTGGGATATCAGCCTGGGGCAAATTTTTCCAAATGGAAAAATGGGACATATTATTTCTAATAAGGATGGGGTTGAATTATTCACCACTGTTTCATTTGAGGATCGTGAGGGAAATGTGTGGATTGGAACAGATGGAGGCTATATACTCAAAGGAGGGAAATATTCGTCCAGATTACAATTATTCTCTTTCGCTGCAGGACTACCTCATATTACCCTTACCCATGTTGATAATTTGGGAAATACCTGGTTTGCTGACAGTGAGTTTAAACGACTTGGTGAGATAAACCCTGTGGAGAAAGGTGCATTTTCAGTACCATCACTGTTCCTCAGTCGGTGGGTGGAATCAGAAAACCACTGGACACATTACTATACCAGCGAATCAGATATCATTAAATCCAGAGGCATTAATGCCATGCATAGTGTAGGGAGTGATCTGTATCTGGGTACAATGTATGGACTTCTTATGCTGGATATTTTTGAGGAAGAATGGAGTTTGATTTCAACAGTATCAGGCCTGTCTGATGAAGCCGTTTGGGATATGGTAGAATGGGATGAATCCCTTTATTTGGCAACTGCAAGAGGAATTAATGAAATTTCCATTAAGGACAATAGTGTAATACCAATTGAAAATGCAGGACATGCATCTCTTGCAAACCAAAATATTTATGATCTGGAAATAGACTCAACCAACTTATACATAGCTGCAGAATCAGGGTTGTATAAAATGGATTGGGAAGAGGAAGCATTATCTCTGCTGTCAAACAGAGTTTTTAAAACAATTTCTCTTGAAAAAGAAGGAATTTCAGGTAATGACGGGCAGCTGATTTTATTAAAGGAAGAATCGGAACATATTTATCTTCATCAGACTACTACCTACACATTTTGTGATAATTTTCTATGGAACTCACTGGGATCATCTCTCACCTTGACTGATACCATTACCCATCAGTCTTGGGAATATGGAGAGAAAGACGGCATACCCGGAAAAACAGTATATGACATTCAATGTGACGATAGCTGGGTACAATTCTTAACCAGCAATGGAATCACTTATTATAATTGGAGGAAGTACCATGAGAATTAAAGGAGTATTTCTTCTGTTATTTCTTCTGGTGCTTGCTTGTGCAGGTGTGCAGAAAAAAAGTAAATTGAGAGATAATTCTAAAACGGATGTAAAAATACACAATCAATATTGGCATACCCAAAGGGACAATGTAAACCTGTATTCTGCCATAGATATTCCCCTTACCCAACTGGTCTTTCAGAAAGAAAACGATCATTTTTTCAGTGATATTAATTTTACCGTGGTTATTTCAAAAGATGAGGATAATATTCAGGTATTTCGCCAGTCCTGGAGTGAGAAAATAATAGAATCCTACTATGAGGATACCAGAAACAGGGATAATATTTTCAGAACAGATTTGAATATTTCACTGCCTCCGGGGGATTATAAATATTTTTTAAATATTCAGGATAAAGATAGTCGTGAAAATTTACAGCAAACCTTGGACATTTCTCTTCAGGAAATAGAATTTTTAGGGACTGCTCTCCCTTTTACGAAAGATAATAATGCCGAGTATAATCTTTTAGAACCTACACAGGAAAAAATAGATACTCTTTTTCTACGCTGTCAAGTGAATCTTGCAGATACCACAGATCGTGAACTGTTCTATAAAATTTCCAGCATGGATTCAGCCATTGATTCGGGGAATGTGTCCATTCATTTTGCCAGCCCCTTTAATGTGTATTACATCCCTATTCCTTTTGGGTATGAAGAACAGGATCATTATACAGTGGAACTTTTGTATCACAGTGATAAGCAGAAGACAGAATTTGAATTTGGTAAACAGAATCGAAAATACTGGACCACTGATATTAAAGAAGTGGTGGGTGTAATGCGCTATATTTTTCCCACTTATTCGGAGTACAAGGAATTAAAAGACCTGGATAAAAAAGACCAATGGAAAAAAATTGATGCTTACTGGAAGTCTAAAGATCCAACACCGGATACTCCGGATAATCCTTTATTGGAAGAATTAAACAACCGAGCACGATTTGTAAATAAAAATTTTTCCGTACTGATGCAGGGATGGCGGTCAGACAGAGGACGCATATATATTATTTACGGAGAGCCGCATTTTATTGATGAAGGATACCAAAACGATATGGGCTACCAGTTTCAGAAATGGGTATATCCAAACGGTAAAGAATTTATTTTTATAGATCGAACCATGTCTGGAGATTATACCTTGTATAAAGAAAGATTTTAAATTCCAGGTAATGAAGAATCCTCATCTAACACCTACCAAACCTAAGGAAGTCTTAAAGTATTCCTACTCTCAATTAAATACCTTTAAGACCTGCCCACAGCAGTACAAAATCATTTATATGGATGGCGTTAGAAAACCCCATGAAAGTATTGAAGCCTTTATGGGGAAAAGAGTACATGAAGTTTTAGAGTGGGTCTATGATAAGGATAACCGCAGCAAATCTTATCAGACCTTTGACAGTTTATGTAAAACCTATGATGAATACTGGGTGAAAAACTGGCATGAAAATATCTATATTGCAGATTACAGGAATCCCTCAGATTTTTACTATTCCATTGGGAAACGCTGCCTATCAAATTATTATAATAAATACGGCCCATCATTTGATGAACCCGTTGCAGAAACGGAAATTGAACTTCAATTCAAGATTGATAATCATCCCTTCAGAGGAATCATTGACAGGTTGGATAACCCCGGCAAGGGGAAGTGGGTAATACATGATTATAAAACCAGTAAAAGGGAAAAAACCCAGCGACAGGCATTTAATGACCTTCAATTAGGTTTATACTATTTAGCGGTTCAACAAAATTATAAGGAGATTGAAGAAATTTCTTTGTGCTGGCATTTTCTGCGAACGGGAAATGAGGTACTGATTACGCACACACAGGAAAAGATGGAACTCATTCGCAGAAAGTTGACAAAATTGATTAAGAAAATTAACTTCGCAAAAAAGGACGAAAATAATTTTATTCCCAAGGAGTCTATTCTGTGCAACTGGTGCTATCTTTGGGAGGAGTGTACCGCAAAGTTGGGGAAAAATCTGGTAGTACGGGCGGAATAATTATACCAATTCTGACAAAGTCTTATCGTAAAACTTAGCCTGATAGTCCCAATCGTATTGATTTGCGATTTTTGGCAGATTATTTTTCATATCCCTTGAGGTTTTAATTAACAGATCTTCCAATTTATTTATTAATTCCATCTCATTTTTATAATATAGTTGGGGATTATCCTTTTTGTTAAATAGTTCAGGGTAAGTTAACCGCTCAGGAAGCAAAGGCACGGTATTACAATACACTGCTTCCATTATACTGGCACCAAAGAAATCCTGATTCGAAGTAACCGGTAGGAAATCTGCTTCCCAAAGCCATTGTGCATACTCTTGAAATGATTCAGTATATCCAAATTGAACAATATGTTTTTGTAACTGTTTGCGTGCATGAGTAAAACAAGGCAGCTCTTTTTGAAATTCTTCCCCTAATACCGCCAGTCGAAAATCAATGCCTCTTTTAGATAATTGGATTAAAGTTTTAAAAAAAACTTCGGGATTTTTATCATGTTCCCAGCGGTGGTTCCAAAGAATTAAGGGAGGTACCCCGGCATTTGATTCTTTTCTAAAGTCATCAAATTTTTTCAGATTCAATCCTAAATGAAGGACAGAGCTCTTTTGTTGAATTTTTTCAATATTCTGAATTTCCCGATAATCGGGGAATTGTCTAAGAAAATCTTCCAGACCTGTAAAAAAGGAATTTAAGTGAAACTTAGAATTGAAGAAAACATGATCTGCGCAGAGAGCTGTACTATAATTGATAAAACCGTAATGTTTATCTCGTTGAAGTACTACATCTTCATCCTGTGGTGACCATGGGTAGGTAAACTGATTTTCATGAAAATACACCACAACCGGGCAAGATGGTTTTACTAAGGAGAGGAATACAGGAAGGTTCAGCATATCAGTCGTTAAAATGATATCTGGATGATATGATAATTTATGAAAACGTTTAGCCAGCGTAACAGCACCACCATGCATACGCCATTTCCAAAACCGCCCCGGAAGACTAAGGATTTCCACCTGGTGATTGCTATGAATTTGATACCCTTCCGCCCATCCTTTATGGGATCCGCTGAAGAAGGGTTCTACAAGTAATATTTTCACATTATCTGCATTTAAAGGGATATAAAATTAACCACGAATTGCTCAAATTTTCACGAAGTAATGAACCACCATGCCATAGGCAGGCAAGCAGATGAACACACCCGCCTGCCTTCCTGTTTGATAGGGAGCGTGCAGGAATTATCACAGATAAAGTACAACATATAAGTCTGCTTGTTAAAACCGTTCTACTAATACCTCCAATAAATGGATCATTCTTAATCAACTTGAAAGAAGGCATATTTAGTGGCTCTTTTTGGGACTTTTGCCTTATAAATTGTAAATAGTGAATTGTAAACGAAAAATAGGAGACAGGAGTAATGAAAAGGGAGTCAGGAGAAGGGATTGCAGGGGCCTGAATTAGGTTGACATCAATCTTTGAAACTCAAGAACTTGAGGACTTTATATTCTGAACCCGGGAGCTTCTTGAATATCGAAAAGTGAATAGTGAATGAATAATGAGGCATCCGGCAGAATGCGGAAAAAAATAGAAACTTAAAACTTACAACCACTTTATATTTCACTACGAGTGGTGAACTTGAGACTTACAGCTAATATCTAAAGGCCAAAAACAAAGTTTTATTCAAAAATCATTATTTCCCATTTACGAAATGCAATTAAATTTACCGACTTGTATCGTTCAGAAAGTAAGCAGGAGATATGGCAGAAAAAGCACCAGCAAAGAAAACTAAAAAATCTACCAAAGAATCAACCAAATCCTTAAAATCTAAAATTGAGTCTCTGGAGAATGATCTTCAGAAAAAGTCAGAAGAATTAGAAAAGGTATCTGATAAGAATGTGCGACTTTTGGCAGAATTTGACAATTATAAACGGCGTACACAGGATGAGAAGTCAAAACTATTAAAGTATGCGGGAAAAGAATTGGCAAAAGCCATTCTTCCCATCTTGGATGATTTACATCGAACTTTAGATTCTGATGGCAAAGGTAAAGCCCGCAGCATCCTCGATGGTATTGAGCTCATTGTTGCTAAATTAGACAAAACTCTGGAAGAGCAGGGCATTGCCACCTTTGACTCTGTAGGGCAGGACTTTGACCCTGATGTTCATGAAGCCCTTATGAGTGAAGAATCCAAAAAAGGAAAAAATGTCATTTTAAAAGAATTAGAGAAAGGCTACACCTATAATGATATAATCCTCCGTCATGCAAAAGTGGTGGTGAGCAAAGGCTGATGGGAGATTTTTATGAAACTTTGGGTGTCTCAAAAAATGCAGATGCCAGAGAAATTAAGTCAGCCTACCGCAAAGTAGCCATGAAGTATCACCCTGATAAAAATCCCGGTGATACAGTTGCAGAAGAAAAATTCAAGGAAGCTGCAGAAGCCTATTCGGTTCTTAGTGATAATCAGAAGCGAGCCCAATATGATCAATTTGGTCATGCTGCCTTTAACAATCAGGGCGGCGGCGGTGGCGGATTTCACCACATGGACCTTAACGATATTTTTGATCACTTTGGAGATATTTTCGGTTCCAGCGGATTCAGTGACTTCTTTGGGGGAAGCAGAAGAGGTCGCCGATCTGGTCCTGCCAGAGGTTCTGATCTGAAGATCACTATTTCTCTCACCTTGGAAGAGATTTTCTCCGGTGTGGATAAAACGGTAAAAATTAAACGATTTGAACATTGTGCCTCATGTGACGGAAGTGGTGCTGCAGCAGGTTCACAGCCGATGGTCTGCCCTGCCTGTGAGGGAGCCGGAGAAGTACGGCAGGTGCAACGGTCATTTTTAGGGCAGATTGTAAATGTGCAGCCCTGTCATCAATGTCATGGTAATGGTCAGGTTATTTCTAACCCCTGTAGACCCTGCAGTGGAAAGGGAGTGGAAAAAAAGACTGCCACTGTAGCATTGGAAATTCCTGCAGGAGTCTCCTCAGGGAATTACATGACACGCCCCGGTGAAGGGAACCACTCCGGAAAAGGTGGTGCTCCTGGTGATCTCATCATTTATTTTGAAGAGAAAGATCATCCTCTTTTCACCCGGGATGGAATCGATATTTATTTAAACTGCTGGATTCAATATCCTCATGCAGTGTTCGGAACTTCTATTGAAGTACCCACTCTGGCAGGGAAGGTGAATTTAAAAGTACCGGCAGGTATTCGCAGCGGTCAGGTACTTCGCCTCCGTGGAAAGGGAATGCAGGAACTAAACAGAGGCAGGCAGGGAGATCAACTGGTGAGAATCAATATTGAAACACCGCAGAAAGTGTCTAAGAAAGCAAAAGTCCTTATGGAGAATCTCTCAGAAGAATTAACTGATAAAGTGAATTTTGAAAAGTTCAGATAATGAAAATCTTCACCACTCAGGAAAGAAATGTCATTGCAGCCCTTGCAATTTTATTACTGTCAGGTTTAGCACTAAAAGAGTGGAAGAAGCACCGTGATACGGGAGCTGACTCCCTCACTTATATTGGCAGGGATGAAAACATTGCTGCCTTTTATGCAGGGTTGGATGAAGAGGATATTACATTTGCAGGGTTAGTAAACATTAATACTGCAGGAGCGGAAGAGTTGACAACCCTGCCGGGAGTGGGAGAAAAAACTGCAGAAAAAATTATTAAAAAACGAAACGAATTAGGCAGCTTCAGCAGTCTTGAAGACTTAATGCTGGTTCCGGGAATTGGGCAGAAAACTTATGAAAAATTAAGCTCTCTGATTCGAATAGAGTAAAACAGGAAATTTATTATGCATGATCAACAATACGAACGAAAAATTTCATTTCTTGACTGGGGAATCATTCTCTCCGCCATTTTACTGCTGCTGGTAGTTTTTTTACCGCAGTCTATCTGGCAGGAAGAAGTACGCTTTCGGAAGGAGGGCAGGCACCGTCTCTCAGCTATTGCACATGCACAGGAGTTTTATTATGAACTCACCGGAAAGTACACCATGGATGGCAAGCATCTGTTTGAAATGGTAGAGGCAGCAATGGACTCCCTCATTGCCGACAGCTTGTTTACCGGTGAACAAGTATTGCATTTAAAAGGAGAAGCCTATCCCGTAATGATGGAGAGAGGTTTTGAAATTCGAGTGGATACCACATTCAGTTCCCCCACAGATTTATACTTTTCGTACAATGACACGATTTATATGGTGGGACTGAATAATCCAGAATCCGGGAATGTGGATACAGTTTATGTGAATGTAAAGGATTTATCCAGATATAAAGCAGATGAGAAATTCCGGGAAATATACAGCTCAGATGTAGTGACCCGGTCTGAAATCAGAACTGATTATCTGCGGAAAAAATACCATTTGAACAATTCTATGCTCTATTGTCCCTTAACAAAAGACCCCTTCATTTTTGAAATTGACACAACAGGTGATGAGGATGTCTTTTCTGTTACATCTCCTCTCCATGTATTGGAGGAACCCTATACTGAATCTCGGTATCTGGTATTTTCCTTTGAAGCGGGAAATCACGGGTACATTACCGGCGGCCAGAAAAGCTGGGCTGAGTAGGGTTTCTCACTGATGTTAGCAATTGCCCAGTCAGGGCATACCTATCACTACCTTCATTGGATTCCCTCAGAACGAGGTCCATTGGTAACTGACTACGGCTCCCTGGAAAAAGAAGCTGAAGATCAGGATCATTTGGATAATTATTACCGTGAAGTGCTTGAGGAATTATTTTCCAAAGTAAAAAATGGAGAACCCATTTGTACCTTCAGTATAGACAGAGAAAATGTACTCATATCATCCTGCTTTGCTGAGGAAATGAATTCCACCCTCATAGATTGGCACATGAACCAGACAAGAGATGAACACCTTTTTGAGAAAATGGATTATTACCACTTTCCGTTCAGTGCTTCCACCGGAAATGTATTAAATATGGGTATCCCGAAAATTTTGCGTCAATCCTTCCAATTTTCCATGCGATTGTTAAAGAGTAGAATGAATGGTATAGGGGTTGGTATTTTTTCTGCTGAAGAAGGTGCCCGTCAATGGTTTCATGCAGATTCACTCCAGCGCTACATGATTTGGAAAGTAGGAAAGAAGAAGATGGATGAAATTCTTCTGGTGGAAAATAATGAACTGACCGTGTATTGTTCTTTTCACCGCGTTGGCAAGAAATGGAAACTTAACTGGAATTACGGTGATCCTTCAGAAACAGAGTCCATTTTATCAGAATTGGAAAACAAACTTGGGGGAGACCATTCTGAATTTTCCATTGCAGACACAGTTTTCCTCTACACTTCCGAAGGTAATATGAATGAAGTGAAACAAATTCATAGCTATGGAATCGGCAATGTACAATTGTTAAACCCATTGCTGGTTTTAGAAAATACCAAAGAGGAAAAAATTAACGAATTTGCTACCTTGCCCCTGGCAGAAACAGGTAATGCATTCGGAGGTGTGGATGTTTGATATTAATTTAATTACAGATCCTGGTATTCAAAAAGAATCTTCCTCTGCCTTTTGGTCTTACCTGCATAAAAAGCAGGAAAATTCCCCAAAGAAAAAATCATCTCAAAAATCTGCATCCGGAAAAAATATATTTTCTTCATGGAAGGTGGTAATTTTTGCCACACTTTTCATTTATTCTCTGGTTTTTCTTGGCATCCGTCAGGAAAATTCTGTGAATATCAGTGCTGATATGGTATTAAATCAAGTCATTGATCTCATTGTGGAAAGCGGCTACATGAAAGATTTAAAACTCTCCCATGCAGAATTTGGGCAGGAATCTGTACATGTGACGATCCGTGCTAAAGATTTACAACTTCTGCAGGATTTTTCCCGGGGATACCGCAAAGAGGATAATATTCCCTATCACATGTACAAACGGGATAACCAGAGTTTTGTAAATCTGATGTTCCCCTGGGAAGGAAATAAGGCAGGGGGAGACATCCAGGTATTGAGAACCCTTGCTGGGAAGACGGTATTTTCCAACAAAATTTCCATTCATTTTACAGATCATCAGTTTGAATTGCAGGGCAGGTCATCAGATATTATATCCTATTTACTGCAAATGGCGGAGAGCGATATGATACAGAAATTTACTTTTTCTGTGAGGCATTTAGAGTCAGGCAGATATATCTTAAAGGTAAATACCCATCAGATATGATCTCAATCATCGCCGGAAAGTACCGTGGCAGAAAATTATTTGACATGAAGGATATTCATGTACGCCCTACGCAGGCAAAAGTGAGAAAGTCTGTTTTTCAGATTCTTGAACCCTTTACTAATTTGGAAGTATTGGACCTGTTTGCAGGGGTGGGTACCTTAGGATTAGAAGCCCTCAGCAGGGGAGCGAGTCATGCGGTTTTTGTGGAAAAAAATCGTAAAGCTGTTAAAGTTCTGGAAAAAAACTGCACTCTTTTTACCGAGGCAAATAAAGAGGTTTTTTCAGCAGATGCCTACAATTTTTTAGCCCGTTACAGGGAAAGAAAATTCGACATAATTTTTGCTGACCCTCCCTATCAGGAGTCAGACTACCCCAAAGTGAAGGAACATATTCTTCCCCACCTAAAGCCTGGCGGTATTTTCTGTATGGAAATGAAAAAAACAGATATTGAAGAACAAAGTGTACGGATTAAACACTACGGCAGTACGCAGGTAGTTTTTTGGAGAGCAGAAGCATGAAGATTGCCATCTATCCCGGCTCCTTTGACCCCATCACCAATGGGCATCTGGATATTATCGAAAGAGCAAGTGTGATTTTTGACAAACTCATTGTATCAGTTGCAGCCAATGCAGAGAAGGGCTCTCCCTTATTTACCCGGGAAGAAAGGGAGAACATGATAAAAGAGACGGTTGCTCATCTCCCCTGTGTGGAAGTGGATTCCTTCTCAGGACTAATGGTAGATCATGCAATTCATCATGGTGCTGTTGCAGCCATTCGCGGACTTCGGGCATTATCCGACTTTGAGTTTGAATTTAAAATGGCATTAATGAACCGCAGCCTGAAAGAAGAAATATCCACTCTCTTTCTCATGCCTCATGCAAAATATACCCATGTAAGTTCATCCATGGTAAGAGAGGCTGCTTCTCTTGGGGGTGCCGTAACAGAATATGTGCCGGCTCATGTGGACAGTGCCTTGAAAGAAAAGTATAGCCATGGGTAATTATACTGCATCCATTAGAGCCAAAGCCATTGATTCCAAAGCCCGTATTCTCCTGCCGGAACAAAAGGACCCACGAGTGCAGGAGGCAACCTTGGAAATGGAAAGTTTGGGATTCACGATTGTGCAAGTTGAGGATTTCAGGGAAAATACAGATATATATGTTGACTTTATCAAACGGAAATCCTTTACAAATCATTGGCCCGATGATAATATCAGATTATATTTAGAAAATCCGCTGCATTTTGCAATGACCATGGTTGCTCATGACGATGCAGATTGTCTCGTTGCAGGTGCAGTTACTGCCAGCTCAGAGGTGATAAGATCTGCCATAAGAATTGTAGGTATTTCCCCTGAATCAAAATGGGTGTCCAGTATTTTTTTTATGGTGTCTCCGGATGGTGATGCCGGTTATACCTTTGCAGATTGTGCTGTCATCCCCGAACCAGATAGTAAGCAGTTGGCAGCCATTGCAGCAGATTCTGCTGCGTTCCATCAATTACTCACTCATGTAGAACCCAAGGTTGCTTTTCTGTCTTTCTCCACCAAGGGCAGCGCAGATCATTATCGCGTGGACAGAGTGAAAGAAGCTGTTCATATTTTTAGTAAAAAGCATCCAGATATCCTACATGATGGTGAACTACAATTTGATGCAGCATTCAACAGGGAAGTAAATGTATCAAAAGCATCGGACTCTCCATTAAAAGGAGAAGCAAATGTGTTTGTTTTCCCTAATCTTGATGCAGGGAATATTGCCTATAAGATCACCCAATATCTTGCCGGATACAGTGCCTGGGGACCACTTTTACAAGGGCTGAACAAACCGGTGCATGATTTATCTCGAGGCTGTAGTGTAGAAGATATCATTAATGTTGCTTCTGTTGCAGCAGTACAAAGGACTCAATATGCCAACCTATAATTATTATTGCAGCGATTGTGATTCACACTCTTCCTATTTTCAGAAGATGAGTGAATCACCCATATTACACTGTGAAAGCTGCGGGGGATCTGTGAAGCGGTTGATTACCGGCGGGACGGGACTCATCTTCAAAGGGACAGGATTTTATCTTACAGATTACAAGGAAGATAAAAAGTCTGTTCAGATGAACTCCAATTCTGAAAAATCAGATGATACAAAATCATCCGGGGGAGAGAAAAAAGACAGTGGGAAAAATGAAAAGAAACCTGCTACAAACACAGAATATAAAGGAAAGTAAAATGAGTAAAGTTTCTATCCCCTCGGAGGGAGAAAAAATCATCATTGAAGACGGAAAACTACAAGTTCCTGACAATCCTATAATTCCATTTATTGAAGGTGACGGAATTGGTACTGATATTTGGTCAGCCTCAGTACGTGTATTTGATGCCGCTGTGGAGAAAGCATATAAAGGTACAAAAAAGATCCAATGGTTGGAAGTCTATGCCGGTGAAAAATCAAACGAAGTTTATGGTCCTGATACCTGGTTGCCTCAGGAAACACTGGATGTCATCAATGAATATCTGGTTGCCATTAAAGGACCGCTCACTACGCCTGTAGGCGGAGGAATTCGCTCCATTAATGTTGCTCTGCGACAGGAGTTGGATTTGTATGTATGTCTCCGTCCTGTTCGCTGGTTTAAAGGGGTACCATCTCCGGTAAAAGACCCCTCACTTATCAATATGGCAATTTTCAGAGAAAATACTGAAGATATTTATGCAGGCATTGAATTTGAAGCAGGCTCAGAAGATGCAACCCGGTTTCTGGATTTGATGAAAAACCATTTTAATGAACGCTTTGGAAAAATTCGATTCCCCAGGACGGTAGGTATCGGGATAAAACCTGTGTCCAAAGAGGGCACCCAGCGCTTGGTGTTTGATGCAATTCAATATGCCGTTGATCATGGGCATTCCACTGTGACGCTGGTGCATAAAGGGAATATTATGAAATTCACGGAAGGCGGTTTTAAGAACTGGGGATACGAAATTGCAGAAGCTAAATTCTCTGGCCAGACTTTCACCTGGGCACAATATGATAAAATTGCTGAATCAGAAGGGAAAGATGCAGCCAATAAAGCTCAGGCTGATGCGGAGAAAGCAGGGAAGATAATCGTTAAAGATGTAATCGCCGATGCCTTCCTTCAGCAGATTCTTACCCGCCCTGCTGAATATGGGGTTATTGCCACCATGAATTTGAATGGTGATTATATCTCCGATGCCTTAGCAGCACAAGTGGGAGGTATTGGAATTTCTCCAGGTGGGAATATTAACTTCATAACAGGGAAGGCGATATTTGAAGCCACCCATGGCACTGCACCAAAATATGCAGGTTTGGATAAAGTGAATCCCGGTTCGGTGATTCTTTCCGGCGAGATGATGTTTCGATACATGGGCTGGAATGCTGCTGCTGATAATATTGTACATGCTATGAACTCAACCATTAGCCAAAAGCGGGTCACCTACGATTTTGAACGGCTCATGGAAGGTGCAACCCTACTGAAATGTTCAGAATTTGGGGATGCCCTCATAGAAAATATGTAGATACTATATCGTTGGAAACTCCTTCACTTGTATGTAAAAATATGTCTCATTAACCTTCCTCCTGAAAAGGAGTAAAAAAATAATTGGTTTCTTTGGCTGAGACTGTTCTACCGGTTAGGAACAAAACCCCTGTAAAAATGATAAAATATAAATCATGAAGTTTATAGATCAGGCATCTTTACTGGTAAAAGCCGGTGACGGGGGAATGGGCTGTATAGCTTTTTTGCGGGAAAAATTCCGGCCAAAGGGAGGACCCTGCGGTGGTGACGGAGGGCATGGCGGTTCAGTGATATTTTCTGTGAATCCTCAGCTATCTACCTTGCAGGATATTACCCTAAAAACACATTATAAAGCAGAAAATGGCGCACATGGCGGTGGAAAAAATATGCATGGCAGAAATGGTTCAGATGTGATTATTCAGGTGCCTCCGGGAACCATCATAAAAAATGCTGTCACGCATCAAATCCTAAAGGATTTAATCAATCCCAACGAGTCATTTGTTGCTGCAAAAGGGGGCAATGGCGGATTTGGGAATGCGCGTTTTAAATCGCGTACACAAACTGCTCCCAGAATTGCCAATGACGGTCAAAAGGGGGAGGAGTTAAAAATTGATCTGGAACTGAAAGTATTGGCAGATGTGGGGCTGGTTGGATTCCCCAATGCCGGTAAGTCAACATTCATATCCAAAGTAAGTAATGCCAAACCTAAAATTGCTGACTATCCCTTCACTACTTTGACCCCCAATCTGGGTATCGTAAAATATGGTGATTATAATTCCTTTGTAATTGCTGATATCCCCGGTTTGATACAGGGTGCTTCCGCAGGCAAAGGTTTGGGAAATCAATTCTTACGCCATGTGGAACGAACCAAGGTTTTGGTCTATCTGGTTGAAGCAATCTCAGAAGACATTGAAAAGGATTTTCTCACACTTCGTACCGAATTGGAAAAACATGATGCAGAAATGGTAAATAGACCTTCCCTAATCTTAATAACGAAATTGGATATTATGCAGGAACCAATTCCAAAATTAAAAAAAATTGAGGATATTATTCCAATTCTGACAGTATCTGCTATTTCCGGAGAAAACCTAAACCAGGCCATTCATCAAATCGCAATGTTAATCGAGTCCTATGCCCAAGATACCCAAAGCCCAGCTGATTAGTCTATCGGCGGTTCCCGGTATTGGTCCGCGGCGGGTTCGTTCTGTATTACTGAAATACCCCGATATTGAGGATTTATTAACTTTAAAGCGAGATGATTATCATCAAATTGAAGGGATTTCCTCAGAACTTGCAGCTGCAGTCACAAATATCGATTTGGATATTGGTAAAAAAGCCATGGAAAGTGTATCATCTATGGGGGGGAAGTATATTTCTTATTGGGATGAAGAATATCCACCGATGTTGCAAATGATTTATGATGCACCAGTGGGGATTTTTGTATTGGGAGACATTCCAACGCTGACTTGTATAGGAATTGTTGGCACGCGCCAGCCCACCATTTACGGCAGGAAAACCACAGAAAAACTCACTTCAGAGTTAATAACTGCAGGATTTTGTATTGTGAGCGGCTTTGCTCGAGGAATTGATACCATATCTCACCGTAAGGTAATTGATCAGAGGGGAAGAACCATTGCAGTTTTAGGCTGCGGTGTTGATGTGGTTTATCCTGCGGAAAATAAGAAATTAAGAGAACCTATTCTGGAACAGGGTGCCATCATTTCAGAATATCTGCCCGGGGCAAAACCTGATGCAATAAATTTCCCAAAGCGAAACCGCATTATCAGTGGTCTTTCAAAAGGGGTAGTAGTTGTAGAAGCAGGGAAAAAGAGTGGAGCTCTCATCACTGCGATGAATGCTCTGGACCAAAACAGAGAAGTATTTGCAGTCCCTGGCCCTGTCAATTCTAAAAAGTCATTTGGCACCAATACCCTTATTCAACAAGGGGCAAGGCTAATTATGAATATTGACGACATACTCTCGGAGTTTCATTTAGAGGTGCAGCCTGCACAGGTAGAATTACTCCCTCAACTAACAAAAGAAGAAAAGAAGGTATATGCCAGCCTTAGTTCTGAACCTGTTCAGATTGACGAACTTTGCAACCAGTTAAAAATGGACACTCCGGAAGTTTTATCTATTTTACTTTCACTGGAATTAA
Organism: Fidelibacterota bacterium; assembly: GCA_030747125.1. Classification (GTDB taxonomy): domain Bacteria; phylum Fidelibacterota; class Marinisomatia; order SCGC-AAA003-L08; family D37C17; genus D37C17. Next base: position 23,679 of record JASLLI010000026.1, read on the forward strand.
AAAATTTATTGGAACAGCATCCGGGGAAATTGTTTAGCAGAATCAGGTAATTTGTGGATCGTGGATAATGT
>JASLLI010000027.1 GCA_030747125.1 Fidelibacterota bacterium
CTTTTACTGCTTTATCGGGGAGGTAAATCTTGAAAAAACCACCCTTACAGGGCTTTTTACTTCTTTTGAGAGTAAGATACTAACTCTAATACTGATCCAGTTTGTGGGGAGGGCATAGACTAAAATGAAATCAGAAATGGAATATAGAAACCTGGGAAAAACCGGATTAAAAGTGAGTGCTTTTTCATTTGGGTCCTGGTTGACTTTCAGTAATCAACTCAATGAAAAGGCTGCTTCAGAACTGATGCACTATGCCTATGATCATGGTGTGAATTTTTTTGATAATGCAGAAATTTATGCCAATGGTGAATCGGAAACTATTATGGGCAATATACTCAAAAAGTCAGGTTGGGGGAGAGACTCCTATATTGTTTCAAGTAAAGTATTTTGGGGCGGAGAAAAACCAACCCAGATAGGTCTATCCAGGAAACATATTCATGATGCCTGCCATGCTGCTCTTGAAAGATTGCAATTGGATTATTTAGACTTGTACTTTTGTCACCGTCCCGATCCGGAAACTCCAATTGAAGAAACTGTAAGAGCAATGGATGTACTCGTAATACAGGGTAAAATACTATATTGGGGGTCCTCCGAATGGGAAGCCGAGCAAATAAGAGAGGCTTACAATATCGCAGAGAAATACCATCTAACACCTCCTTCCATGGAACAACCTGAATACAATGTATTTAATCGAAAAAAAATTGAAATAGATTATTTGTCTTTATTTAAAGATCATGGTCTCGGTACAACTATTTGGTCGCCCTTAGCGTCAGGTCTTCTCACAGGGAAATACAATCATGGTTTTCCCTCAGATTCCAGGGTATTCGTAAAAGGGTACGAGTGGTTGAAAGAAAAATTTGAATCTGAAGAAACACTCACAAAGATATCCATTGTCAAGGAATTGGAACCTATAGCAGAAGACTTGGGTATTTCTCTCTCCCAGCTCTCTTTAGCTTGGTGTTTAAAAAATCCTCATGTAAGCTCGGTGATTTTAGGGGCAACAAAATTAAGTCAGCTAAAAGAAAATCTGAAAACTCTGGATATACTGGAATTGATAACAGAGAATGTCATAGAGAAAATTAACCATATTATTCTTCAGTATACCCCCTCAGATACAGAGTCATAATTTACCGGTGAAATTAAAATGGATACTTATGGGGATGTTAGTGTATATATTCCATTCCTGTCATACTCCTTATCAACCCATTAAAGTGAACCTTAATTATAAGGAAGTCCCTCATTTACAGAATTGGGCACATGATGCCAAAGAACTTATACTAATCTGGACTTCGCGAATCGGGAAAACCCTTGATATAGATACCTATCCCCGAAATATAGATTTAAATATCATAAAATCTGAAGAAGGAATTGCTTTCACAGATAGTAATTCTATAACCGTTTCATCTCATTGGATTGAAAAACACCCGCAAGATATTGGACTCATTGTACACGAGGTTGTTCATGTGGTGCAGTTATATCCGAAATTTGAACCAGGCTGGGTAACTGAAGGAATAGCAGATTATATCCGCTGGTACATCTATGAGAAAAAACCACTCCATTGGTTTCCTGAAGGAGAAGCTGAAAAAGGATTTGAAGCAGCCTATCGTGTGACTGCTGGTTTTTTTGCGTGGATTAGTGAATATAAGCAGACTGGATTTTTGAAAATCTTAAATAGAGAAATGAAAATGGGAAACTACAATGAGGAAATTTTCTTAAGAGAATTGGGTAAACCGTTAGATGATCTCTGGAAAGAGTACCTCATCTTCAGGAGTTCTTACTTTTCAAAATAATACCCCTAACACATAATATTACTACATACCATGTCTTTAACCTCCAATTCATTATACTCATTTTTTCAGCTATTGGCCAGTATTTTGTTTCTAATCAATGGTGTATTATTTTCCGCTGAAACATCCTCTACCTCCTTTTTATTCTGTTTAAAACCAGAGATTCATCCCTTGAAAACAGTATTGAATAGGGGTGTGTTAGAAGTGAGTGTAGATGAGTTAAATCCTCTTATTTCAACCCACCAAATCAAACGCATTGAGCCGTGGCTTCCGGGAGCAGATGGAAACGACAGATCAGGGGATGTCTTTTTAAACAGAATTTACAGAGTGGTATTAGCAGGGAAAAATCAAACTTCTGTTAATATTGCTATGCAAGATTTTTCCCATGCTGAGTCAATCCTATATACTGAACCTGAGTTTATAAGAAAATTGTTCTATACACCTAATGACCCTTCCTTTTCCAGCCAATGCAGCATGGATGCCATGAATATTGAAAAGGCCTGGGATTTCTGGAACATTCCTGATGAATATCCGGGAGATGAAAATATACTTTTAGCTTCCGTAGATACAGGAGTGGATTATACCCATCCTGACCTCTTAGAGAATATATGGGTGAATCAGGGTGAAATCTACTCAAATGAAATACTCATGTCATTATTAGATGACGGTCAGATTGATGTGAATGATGATGATAAAGTGACGGCAAAAGAAATTGATGCGTTTATGTCAACCCAGGATGATTTAAACGGAGATGGAAAAAAGAATATTCAAGATGCTCTCTTTACTGGTTCTCCCTTCCTTGATGGTGCAGATAATGAAGGAAATGGATATACAGACGATTTAATTGGTTGGGATGCTGCAGGCACTTGGGGAACAGGGGATTCAGACCATGACCCCTTCCCTAAAATCGGAGCATCTCCAGCAGGAGACTGGTCCCATGGCACCCATGTGGCAGGCATCCTCGGTGCAGTTACCAATAATGGAATTGGCATGGCATCCCCTGTATTTAAGGGTAAAATCCTCAGCGTGAAATGTGCCCTTGATGGTCCTGATGAAGATGAGCCTGGAATCTATAATGGTATTCAAGGTATGCAATATGCTGCAAAGGCGGGGTATCATGCAGGAATGCGTACCATCATAAACGGCAGTTGGGGTGGTGGTGGCAGCAGTTCGTCAGAAAATGCTGCTATCAATACTTTTATTAATACTTATGGTGCAGTAATTTTTGCAGCAGCAGGGAATGGTAAAGAGGATACAGATGATGAGGAATATGCACCGCATTACCCTGCCAGCTATGAAAATGTTTTATCAGTGTGTGCAATTGGCTGTAATGGTGTATGGGGCGAGTGGGCAACCTACCATGAAACCGTTGACTTGGCAGCACCGGGTGAGTCTGTTTATAGTACACTTCTTGGCGGTGGATATGACTCTTGGAAGGGATCTTCTATGGCGGCACCAAATGCTGCTTCTGTTTCGGGGCTACTTTGGTCATACCATAAAGAATTCACAAATTTAGACATTATGCATCAGATTCAAATTTCTGCAGATACCCTTATTTATGAAGATAATCCAGAATACAAGGATTGCAAGGGTGAAGAGGGGGATTATTGTCTTGGCTCAGGAATGGTGGATGCCCACAAAGCTATCGGTATGGGATTTTTCCCTTTCTTTACTGCGGTGGATTATAAGTTCACCGAAATTATTGGAGATGGAGATGGTGTAATAAATCCTGGGGAAACAGGACATTTTTCCATCTCTCTTGAAAATGTAGCAGGTTGGGCGAATGGGAAAAATGTTTCTGTCACCATTGAATCTGAAAGTGACCATATCCAGATATTAAGATCAACTGCAGATTTTGGTGATATCACCAATGGTCATGTAATTTTTAATTCTGACAATCAATTTAAAATTTCTATAACCAGCGATTCCCCACTTGGCAAAATTCCGGTAATGTTACGGATTAAAAGTGGAGAAACAGAAGAAGAGAACTTTCAAACTGTAAACGACTTCAGTTTATCAGTTACTTTAAACCAGGTTGGATTCCCAGTGAATACATCCAAACTCAGATCAAGTCCATTAGTAATAGATATCAATGGAGATGGAAATAAAGAAATTATCATCGGGGATCAACATGTTGATGGTTTCCTACATATATTTAACAAAGATGGAAGCGAAATTTCGAATGAACTTTTCCCCTTTGATACCGGTGACCCTATTTGGGCTTCTCCCTTTGCTGCAGATCTTGATTTTGATTCTAAGATTGAGTTTGGAATTGCATCTAAATCGGGTAAAATATTCTTGTATAACCATGACGAATTAATAATGGAATACAATGCAAATCTGCAACTCATTGGAACACCTGCCATTGGAAATTTAGATTCAGATCCAGAACTAGAAATTGTCTTCTCTGGTTATTCCTCAAATAATAAGTTGTTTGCTATTAACAAGGATGGTAGTGACTTACCGGGCTTTCCACTATCAATTGATGAGAAGGTAAAAGGGGGAATATCCCTTGCAGACTTAAATGGAGATGGAAAAGATGATATCATTTTTGGAACTGACGACGACCATCTTTATCTAATTTATGATAATGGAAATGTGGCTGAAAACTTTCCCGTGACTACAGGTGACAGGATACAATCAGCCCCTTTGATTATCCCTTCGAATGGAACTCACCTTATTATTGCCGGATGCACCGATGAAACCTTATATGCCGTATCTCCCCAGGGGGATTCCCAATTTACGGTACCCACAGGTGGGAAAATAAAATCGTCTCCTGCTATTCTAAATAAGGCCAACACAACTGCAATTTATTTTGGTTCAGATGATGAAAAAATATATGCCATAGATGATAAAGGAAATACCCTCACTGGCTGGCCCAAGGAATTAACAGGAAGTCTTAGCGGTTCTCCGGTCTTTGCAGATTTGGATGGAGATGGAAATGCTGAAGTAATCGTTGTTACAGATAAGTCCATGATATATGCATTCACCTCTGATGGAACATTAATGGAATTCTTCCCAATTCTGGCTAACTTTCCATTTAATAGCGCGCCCTCCATAACAGATATAGATAATGATGGAGATTTAGAAATTATAGCAGCTTCCGGTGGTGATTTGACAATTATTGATATAAAAACCCAGGGGAATAATGCAGGTTATTGGAATCAATTTCAAGGTGGATATGAACGACGTGGTTCGACCCCTCTTGGTGGGTGTACCAATGATGTTTATTGCAATTATAATTCTGATGTCCTCTGGCATGATGGCAGCTGTTCAAATAAAACTTATACTTGTAGTGATGGAACTTTAGGCTGTGATTGTAGTGATGAATGTAATGGAGTGAGCGTAGAAGATTGCAGTGGAATTTGTCAGGGCAATGCCACCCTGAATATTTGCGGTGAGTGCAATGGTGACGGTCCTGCTGATGGATTCGATTGTGAAGGGAATCCTCTGGAAATTCTAATGAATGAATTACCACAACAATTTGAGTTGCTACCCGTGTATCCGAATCCTTTTAATCCTTCAGCAACCATTAATTACCAAATTGAAACATTTGGGAAAACCACTCTTACCATCTATGATGTGGGGGGCAGGATAGTGGAGGTGCTGCGAAATGAATATGAACATCCCGGGCAGTACTCCCTTCGCTGGGATGCAGACTATTTAGCAGCCGGCATATATTTACTCCGTCTTGAATCCGGGAAATTTAGCCAAAATCAAAAAATGGTATTATTAAAATAGACATTCTCAGGCGGCTATTGCCTGATTTGTCGTAGGCTGAAAGATAATAATGCCATTATCCAAAGTCATATTAATTGTAGAACTCTCAGGGTTTTCCAAGAGAAAGGATGATAATCCGGCAAGAATTTCCTTCCTAATGATGCGTTGAATTGGTCTGGCTCCATATTCCGGATTATATCCGTTTTTCGTAATATGGGTTATCACAGCATCCTCAATGTGTAATTGGATATCTTGTAATTCCATTCTTTTTTCCAACTCAGCCAATTGAAGGTGAACGATTTTTTCCACTTCTTTAGTTCCTAAACTATTAAAGTGAATGATATCATCAATGCGATTGATAAATTCAGGAGCCAGTACATTTCTAAACGATTCTTCCTTTAGATTTGAAGTTAATATGAGGATAGTAGTCTTAAAATTCACCACCCTGCCCTTAGTATCCGTGAGTCTGCCATCATCTAAGACCTGCAGCAATATATTCAAAACAGCTGGATGTGCTTTTTCCATTTCATCAAAGAGAATAATAGAGTATGGCCGCCTGCGAATCTGCTCCGTCAACTGACCGCCGTCTTCAAATCCCACATAACCCGGAGGGGCTCCAATTAATTTTGCCACTGAATGGGCTTCCATATACTCACTCATATCCACTCTCACTAATGCTTTCTCATCATCAAACAAAACCCTTGCAAGAGATTTAGCTAACTCTGTTTTTCCAACACCTGTATTGCCAAAGAATAGGAAAGAACCAATGGGTTTATCCTCTTTAACCACACCCATTTTAGACATACGGATTACATCACTTACCGACTTAACTGCTTTTTCTTGTCCAATAACATTTTCTGAAAGCAAATCCTCCAAATGAAGAAGCTTCTCCTTTTCACCAGATAGAATCCGGTTTATGGGGATGCCGGTCCATTTTGATACTGTTTCAGCAATGTCCTCAGATTCAACATACTGTTTAATAAACTTGTTGTCTTTCATTTTCTCCATAAGTTGTTGAAGCTGCGTCTCCAATTTGGGAATATCATCATATCTGATTTTTGCTGATTGTTGATAATCTCCCTTTCTTTGGGAAAATTCAGATTGAACATTTAATTGATCTATTTTTTCTTTCATTTCCTGAATATCATTGTTGATGGATTTTTCTTTTTCCCAAATGACGGTGTTTTGATCCAGTTCGGACTGTAACTGAGTGATTTCCAATTTCACATCTTGATATCGCTTTTTATAGGGAGAATCTTTTTCCTTTTTGAGGGCTTCCTTCTCCACTTCAAGTTGAATAAGTTTTCTCTTTAAATCATCAATGATAACTGGTGCAGAATTCATCTCCATGCGGAGCTTTGCAGCTGCTTCATCTACTAAATCAACAGCTTTATCCGGCAAAAACCGATCAGAGATATAACGGTTTGAGAGGGAAGCTGCAGAAACCAGGGCAGAATCCTTAATATGCAGTCCGTGATGGAGTTCGTACTTATCCTTTATACCTCTGAGAATGGTAATAGTATCTGTAACATTTGGCTCTGGTATCATCACCTGTTGGAAGCGCCGTTCTAAGGCAGCATCTTTTTCTATGTATTTCTGATATTCACTAAGAGTGGTAGCTCCGATTACTTTCATGCGTCCCCTTGCCAGTTCAGGCTTTATCATGTTGGACACATCCATTTGACCTTCCAGATTTCCTGCACCAACAATCATATGCAATTCGTCAATAAAAAGAATTATCTCACCATCACTTTCAATAACAACTTTAATAAAATTCTTTAACCGGTCTTCAAACTGCCCACGATACATGGCTCCGGCAACCATTGCACTCAGGTCTAAGGAAATGAGCTGTTTATTTTTCAGGTTATCAGGTACATCTTCTTCTATAATTCTTTTTGCCATGCCCTCAACCACAGTGGTTTTACCCGTGCCTGGTTCACCGATGAGTACGGGATTATTCTTATTCCTGCGAGATAAAATCTGCATCATTCGGCGGATTTCTGATTCTCTGCCGATTACAGGATCAATTTTCCCTGCTTTAGCTAATTCAGTAAGGTTTACTCCATAGGCTTCAAGAGGATTTATTCCCTGTTCAGGATTTATATTTTGCTGTTGATTCATAGTGTCTCCATAATTTTCAAATCCCTATACATGGATTGTACCATAAAAAATATTATGACAAATCACATTACTAAAAAGACAATATGACTGGATGGTGTGACAATGTTGCAAACTTGGTCAGAATGGGGATATTAACATTAAAACTTGATGTATATCACAATAACCCATAGTAACAAAAAACAAATTGCTTTTTATTTACATTAGAAGCTAAGTTTCAGGAGTATGTTAGTAAATAAATCCATCGTGGTGCAGGAAAACCACAACAATTGTTGTAGCTGTTGTTGTTGTATGATATTCTCCGGGCCGGTGATGGGATAGACGCTAACTAATTTAAATCACAATTATTTAAAATCCCCCTCACCAAAAGGTGAGGGGGATTTTGTTTTTATAAGTAAAATGAAAAACTGGAAAGAAATATTAGAAAATCAAATTGAATCTGAACTGAGAGAGCAGATAAATATCTTTGAAACACAGATAGAATTGAAAAAACTGGATAAAATTGATGATAAGATATTCGCTGAAACTCGATTGAGAAAAGGTGTATATGGTCAACGCTATGACAATGGACAGCGTAATGACGGAGAGCGTACCAGAGAATTACAATTTCCCAGCGGAGCTAAATTAAAGGGACCTGAAACCGTTTGGGATGCACCAGGTATGCTGCGAATCAAAATTCCTTTTGGTGCATTTACTCCCACTCAATTAAGAGTTCTGGCTGACTGTGCAGAAGAATATGCAGATTCTGTTCTTCATATTACTACGCGTCAAGATATCCAATACCATTTTGTACATATTGAAGATACACCAACAATCATGCGCAGATTAGGTGCTGTGGGGATAACCACACATGAAGCTTGCGGAAATGTGGTGCGTAATGTTACTGCCTGCCCCTTAGCAGGAGTGTGCCACGATGAAGGATTTGATGTATCTCCCTATGCCAATGCACTCACTAAATTTTTATTGGATCATCCAGACTGTCAAGATTTTGGCAGAAAATTCAAGATTGCTTTTTCCGGATGCAGTCAACATGCCTGTGGAATTGTGAATATGCATGATCTTGGTGCCGTAGCTAAAACCAGGGATGGCAAAAATGGATTTGAAATATATGTTGGCGGCGGATTAGGTGCTGTTCCTCATCAAGCTAAAGTGATGTATGATTTTCTACCAGAAGAAGAATTGCTTCCGCTGTCTCAGGCGATTGGCAGAGTCTTTGCCCGTTTAGGAGAGAAGAAGAACCGTGCTAAAGCCAGAGTGAAATTCCTGGTTGCAAAATTGGGTTTAGAAGAATTTACAAGACTTGTAGAGGAAGAACGGAAAGTTCTACCCCATGATGATAACTGGACAAGCTATATTGATGAACTTCCTGCATGGGGAGAGACTCCCTTTAAAGAATCATCTATTCTTCAGGATAGAAATGGGTCAGCGTTATATCAGCAGTGGTTATCTCAAAACATCATTGACCAGCGCCAGGATGGATATAAAGTGGTGGTAATAATGCTCCCCCTTGGAGACATGTCTTCTCATCAGGCACGAAAATTGGCAGATATATCTGAAACCTATGTAGGAGACAATTTGAGGACAACAGTCGAACAAAATATTGTTCTGCGGTGGGTGAGCGAAGGTGATCTCCCTAATTTATATAAAGAATTAGATGCTATTGGATTAGCTGACCCTGGTGCAGGAAGCATCGTTGATATTACGGCCTGCCCTGGTACAGATACATGTAAGTTAGGAATTGCCTCCTCAAGAGGATTAGCTGAAGAACTGCGCTTAATGCTCACACCAAAACAGCAAAAATTAGATAAAGCAGTGAGGGACATGAGAATTAAAATCAGCGGCTGCTTTAACTCCTGCGGGCAACACCATATTGCTGATATGGGTTTTTATGGTAACAGTAGAACTTTCAAGGGCTATAAAGTACCTCATTTTCAAGTTGTGCTTGGAGGTGAATGGACAAATAATGCAGGCTCTTTTGGCTTGGCGATTGGTGCAGTGCCCTCAAAAAACATCCCGAAAGTGGTATTAAAATTGACAGATTATTTTGTGCAAAATCGTAGTAATTCCAAACAAACCTTTCAGGAATTTATCAGCAGCCGGAAAAAGTCTGAAATCAAATTACAGATTCAGGAATTTACGGAAGTACCACCCTATCTTGAAGATGCATCCTATTATACAGATTGGGGTGATCCCCGCGTGTTCACCTTAGGTGATATGGGCGTGGGAGAATGCGCCGGCGAAGTAGTCTCCCTTACTGAAGTGGAATTGCAGTCTGCAGAACGGATTTGTTTTGAAGCACAGATGGCTCTTGATGAAGGAAATTTGGAGGATGCAGAGGAAAAAGCCTATAAAGCCATGCTGCGTGGAGCCACAGCTCTCCTTCGGAAAGAGTTTCAGGATGTATCCGGTGACCCTGATGATATTGTATCTGATTTCAAAGAATATTTCTACGATACTAAAATATTCTGGGACAGGTTTGCGCACGGCAAATTCGGGAAATATCTCCTTAATCGAAACGAAAATCCTCCCGGTAATTGGACGGATACCTCTGTCCGACAGCAGATTGAGGAGAGTCAGTTATTTATTGAAGCTGCTCATTCCTGCTATGCAAAACTCCGTGATGAAGAAGCTGCAAAAGTTAAGGGAGGAACAATTAGCTGATGGAGCTTTACAAATTTGGAATAAAATTTTTTACAGAGCCTGAATTAAATATTCAGGTGAATGAATTTATCCCCGAATTTCATCATTGGATTCAAACTGATGCAGTTCAAAATCACCTGCTTATTGATGTAGTGGACTATTCACATATCTCTGATGGTCCCGGTATTATGCTCATTGCCCATGAAGGACAATTCAGCTTTGATCTTGAAAGTGAGCTACCTGGATTTATGTACCAAAGACGGACTGAAATTGAAGGCGATTTTAGTCAAAGGCTGGCATCTGTGTTTTCCACAACTGCCAAAGCCGTACGACAGCTGGAAAGAAATTCCCTAGGGAAACCTATACAGTTTAAGACCAATATATTCAGGTTTATTGCGAATGATCGTTTGGCTGCTGAAAATAGTGATGAAAAACAAAATTTATATAAGGAATCTGTGCATACCTTTATTCAGAGGAAATTTCAAGGTTCAAAATTGGAGATAGAAAATATTTCATCAAAAAATGAAAGACTTGCCTTTAATGTGAAGGCGCAGGAGGACATTAATTTTTTAATGAGTACGGAGGAAGGAAATAATGAATAATACAGGATTACACACTGTACATGAAAAACAGGTAAAACGCTATAGGAAAGACCCTGAAGGACTACTAAAGTGGATTGCTGAAAATCTACCCCTGGAAAAAGTGGTAATGGGCACTGGTTTTGGCCCCCCCGGAATAGTCTTATTGGATATGCTTTTTAAGGTAACCAGAGATATTTCTGTATTTTATATTGATACAGGTTTTTTATTTGATCAAACCTATGATCTGAAGACTCAACTGGAGGAAAAGTATGGATTTGAATTTCTGCGTTTTTCTACAGATTTAACACCTGCACAACAAGAACAGAAATTTGGTGAAAATTTATGGGAAAAGGAACCGGATACCTGCTGTAATATCAGAAAGGTACTTCCTATGAAAGATGCTTTGAAAAATTACGATTATTGGATTACAGGAATTAGGAAAAAACAGACCTCTGTGAGAGCGCACGCAAACCTGGTTGAGATGGAACCCCGATTTTCAGTTATTAAAATGAATCCGCTTTTGAATTGGACTCATGATGAAGTCTGGGATTATATCAAAGAACATAATCTGCCATACAATGTACTCCATGATAGAAATTATCCTTCCATTGGCTGTAAACAATGCACAAGCCCTGTATGTGAGGGTGAGGATGAACGCAACGGCAGATGGAAAGGTATGAACAAAACTGAATGTGGGCTGCATAAAATGGTTGGTGATGAAAAACAGACATTTAAGGATAATTAATTGAATACTCTGCTTCCAATTTTTATGAAAATAAAATTTGAACCCTGTCTTATTGTGGGCGGAGGGAAGATCGCATTACAGAAAGCAAGGCAGTTAATTGAAGCAGAGGCGGATATTACCATTGTTGCTCCAAATCTGATTCCCGGATTTGATGTGCTGAAAATTACACATACCTCTACAAACTATGAGCGGAAGCATATAGCAGGTAAGAAACTGGTGATTGCCGCCACAAATGATTCTGAAATAAACCGAAAAGTCTACCAGGATGCTGTTGCATTAAATATTCCTGTGAATGTGGTAGATGAACCGGAGTTATGCAGCTTCTATATGGGTTCTGTTTATCAGGATGGTGATTTGAAAATTGCCGTTTCCACCAATGGAACCTGCCCCTCATTTGGTCAGTATGTCCGTGACCATATCAAATCAGTTTCTAGAGGGATTTGGGGGAAATCCCTTGCGAAATTAGCCCTCCATCGGAAACGGGTCATTCAGTCTATTACTGACTACTCAAAAAAACAGCAAATTATATCTCAATTAGTTGCAAAGGAAGAAGCCTTTCACAATTACTCTTCAAAGAAACAGGGCAAAGTATTTATCGTAGGTGCGGGTCCCGGAGACCCTGAGCTAATTACAGTGAAGGGTTACCATGCCATTAAAAATGCCGATATAATTCTGCATGACGCTCTTATTCATCCGCATCTTGTATTTGAAGTAAATCCATTGGCAGAAAAAATATTTGTAGGTAAACGGAATGGAAAGCATTCGGTTTCTCAGAAAGAAATTCAGTCTATCCTCATTGAGGAAGTAAATAAGGGTAGACAGGTTGTGCGTTTAAAGGGAGGTGATCCCTTTATTTTTGGGAGAGGCGGTGAAGAAGCTATTGCTCTTGCCGGGGAAAATATCCCCTTTGAAGTGATAGCTGGCGTAACAGCAGGTATTGGTGCTGCTGCAGGTTACGGCATCCCGCTCACCTCCAGAAAAGAAGCCAATAAAACCCTTTTTATAACGGGTCACCAATGTGACAGAAAAGGCGAGCATGATTGGAAAAAACTGGCAACTTTGGATGCAACCCTTGTTTTTTATATGGGGCTTAAACGCATTGATGATATAATTAACGGACTAACACAAAATAAAATGTCTCTTTATACTCCCATTGCTATTATTCAAAATGCCACCCTGATCAATCAACAGATTCTGACTTCTACCTTAGGTGAGATAAAAAATAAATTATCAAAGGACGAAGTAAAAACACCAGCTATTATCATAATCGGAGAAGTGGTGAACCATCATGAAAATATTCAAAGCTGCATAGATAATTTACCGGCAGGTGTGCTGAGACCCCTTGAATCCAGTGGATTTGATTTTTGGCAGGGTGAATTTATTGAGGCTTGAAATATCCATCATATAAGTTAATCTTTCTTTAAATTAGTAATCCACTCTCTCATCAATTCTATTCCTTCTTGGTGAACCATTTTTCGTCCTAATTCAGGCATCATAATTCCCGGATCATTTGACTCCATCCGAAACATAAATATAGACGCATCAGGGTTGCCGGGTACAATATTAAACTGATGTGATCCTGATCCTCTGCCGGCTGCAACCGGAGGTTTGAATATTCCAATATGACGAGGATCAGTCTGATTGTATTCTAAAAATAATCCTGAGGTGTTGGCAGGTCCTTTCGGGTTATGACAATGGGCGCAGTTTACATCCAAATAGGCTCTGGCACGCTTATCAATTGATTCAGCGCTATTCTCCCAATCTGCAGTATTGGGAATCTGATTTGGGTGGGGAATATTCCTTACCATATCTAATTCCATCCATTTTTTAAGCTGGTTCATTGACCCTGATCCATAGGTATAATCGCAGTTTATCAGGCGGGGTTTTGGACCGATAGGTTGGATGACTCCATCATACACATGGCAGCTTTTACAATCATTAAAATTGGGGACATGATAATTCAATGTTTCCCTTTTACCTGCTTCATTAATCCATGATATATCCTGCCGTCCTCCTGCAATTTCAAGAGTGGCATCTGTCTGCTCTTTATTCCAAATATAGGGGAGCCCTACCCAGCCTTCTTCGGTATGGTGCAGCAGGCGGGTTTCAATAATGTTCCAGTCTTTATCAGGATAGCGAAAGTCTGCAGGGTAGTAAAAATTCTTTATGAAGATAGTACCAAGGGGGAATTCAAAAGATTCGCCATCAATATAGGTTATCTTTTCACCTTCAGGAAGGTATATGAAGCGCAGTTTATGAGCATAATCTGTAAACAGGGGAGTTGCTAAGTGGAAGGGTACCACGCCGGGGGTTGGTATAAGTTTCTTCATGGGCTTTTGAAAGAAATTATATTGGGACAGCTTCAGGTGGGCTGAATCTAAAATAGATGCAAATCCAATCGAGCAAAAAAAGATATACCCCAAATACAATTTTATTTGGAGAAGTGATTTAGACATCAGGGAAATTGCTTGTTGACAGTAAAGGAGAGCAGTTCACAGTCAAATACAGATTTATCCTGTGAAAAGCTGGTGAAAAGGGGACTATACCAATGCTTGAAATTAAGATTAATCTCCAAATTTAAGAAGTCTGCATTATGATTATGTTTGATGCAGAATTCGGTACCTGGCTGGGGAGTACCATCTTCAGTTAAGTATTGAGGGTCGGGATTACCATCATAAATAATATCAGGGATATCTCTGCCATATTTGAGAAAGAACAGCCGCCCCAATTCATGTTTTAAAGAAGGAATTTGTTTTTGCCTTTCAAAGAGATTGTCATGTATATAAATTGAAGATGTGTAGGGATTATATAGGGAGTCTGTTACCGAAAGACCTGTAAGAAAATAACTAACAATTCCAACACCAACTGTTTTATTGTTGATGATGTGGTTATTGTAAATTTCAACTTTGCTTGTAGCCATCACCAGGATTCCTGTTCCTGCTGGAACCGTCCCTACAATGTTTCCTGGGGGAGCAAAATTATTAAGATTGTTTTCCTCAACGAGGTTATCATAAACTCTGATATTTTCACCCTTTTTCAAAATCAGGTCAGGTAGATCAAATACCAGTATGCCCCCTGTATTTCCATGGGCATGGTTTTTATAAACTTCTGCATTGATAGAGTTTTCTATCTCTATACCTGCTACATTCAAAGTAGCTTCAGAGTTTTTCACAACAACGTCTGTTGACTGCCCCACATAGATACCTGCATCAGATGCGCCAATGGCGATACAGCTGTCAATAAATACCTTGCTACATTGTACGGGGTATAGACCATAAGCACCGTTGTCAGGGTGGGGGCCTCTGGTCCATTCTGCTTTTACTTTTCGTAACCTGATACCGGTTGTCTCCTGAACTTTTAATGCGTCCCCTTTGGAGTCTTCTATGGTGAAATTTTCCAAAGTTATGTTTTTACTGTTTAAAATTTTCAATCCTTCTGCCCCTGCATCCTGCCTGGCAAAGGAAAGGATGGACCTATCCATTCCCGATCCTCTGATTACAATATTTGCTTTCCTGTCAAGAGAAAGGGTACTCAATATGGAATGTTTCCCGGAAGGAATATGAAGGGTATCTCCCTCTTTCGCTAAAATGAGTTTCGTCTGAAAGTCCTTTTCAAACCCTGCGTGTAGAAAATGAATCAGAGTCAATAAGGAGAAAATGAACAGTGAGGAATATTTCAGGGGTTATCTCCCGGTGAATATACTTTTTCCAGATTACTTCGGATGGAGGACAAACTGCGCCAGACCGGTTTTAATCGCCGCTTAGTAAATAATGCTGCCTGGTCAGCATAGTGTATTGAACTTTCATCCTGAGTG
This sequence comes from Fidelibacterota bacterium, assembly GCA_030747125.1. Taxonomy (GTDB): domain Bacteria; phylum Fidelibacterota; class Marinisomatia; order SCGC-AAA003-L08; family D37C17; genus D37C17. Next base: position 15,406 of record JASLLI010000027.1, read on the forward strand.
TTAGAGCCGTATTGATGAATTGATTTGGAATGAACATTGCCATCCTGAGTCCATTCTACCAACAGGAGAAATGCATCCCCGGCAAACCCTTTTAATATACCGTTTTCAGTAGGTTTACCATAAACTGCATGGGAGATATCAGGACCACCGGAAAGTCCCTCATTAAAACTACCACGAATGAGACGGTTTATTCGTCCCCAGGCTACATCCAGTCTTCCATAATGTTCATACAGATAATTAACGGCAAAGGTAAAACTTTCAATCAAATTCTCGTCATTCACAATATCAGGGTCAGTTTCCATAAACCAACCAAAAGATAAGACGGGAAGGGAGGTATGCAAATTTTCTGCATCTGTATTCCTGTTCCAGGATTTTATAATCTCAATCCCTTCTAATAACATTTCATCAGTAAAGTTTTTTGATAGCTCAATGATGCGCTGAATAAATAGCATCATGTAAGAACTTTCAGAATAATAGGTGTCAAATTTATAATTTTCAAAATCCAGAGTAGAAATGGAATAGTCATTCCCAAATAATTCCAGGGAGCGGTATGCCCGGTTAGACATGCGTGATTCAATTCCAAAAGATGAGGAATAATCCTCAGCATTGGGATTTGCATTGCCGGTAGTTGTGTTGAAGGGAGTATTATTACAATTTTGGATAAATCCTGAGGGAGGATTTAACACTTGCGGTAATTCTTCAAAGGGGAGATATCCCTGCCACAGCGTTTCAGAGGTATTACCCGGGAGAACACCCTGCCAGCTATAGTTTTCGTTCCTCATGGGGAGCTTGGCATTATAGAGGTAGAGGATGTTTCCGTCTTTATCTGCATATCCGGTGCCAAACATGGGGATAGCCGTCATTTCCATGGCAGATGTCCATTCCTGTAAATTATTTGCTTTATTCATACGATACCATTGCTCAATAATCCGGATGTCATCAAAATTTGCATACCTGACAGCATAAGTGGCATGATCTCCTTTAATAACGGGACCATGAACAGAATAGAGAGTCTCCCTTTTAAAAGTCCATGAAAAGGGGCCAAATAATTTTACCTTTATAGAGGCTGTTTCCTGGCGCAGTTTTTTCCATTCACCATCAAATTTATACAGGTATGGATCCTCTGGATGCAATTCAAGTTCGTACACATCAATAAGATCAGGATTATTAACGGTATGTCCCCAGCCTAAAGAATCATTATGTCCCACCAAAATTACAGGTGACCCAGGGAAAAGTCCACCATACATGTTCCAGCCTTCTCCACTATTCACATGTGCTTCATACCAGGCAAAGGGCCCATCCCAAGGTTGGTGTGAATTTATAGCGAGGTGGATACTGTTTTCTTCAGAGCGAGTAGGGGATACGGCAAACACATTTGAGCCTTTTGTCATAACCTGTTCCCGCATGTTTTTATGGTCTTCCCACCAGCCGTCTTTGTGGATAAATTCATCCGGTGAAAGGGTGTACATTTTTTTCAATGCTTTGTGAATACCAAAAAACAGAGGGGTTTTATGAACAAAACCGGCAACCAGGTCTTGTCCCTTAACAGGGTATATTCCCGGTAAAGCTTGACTTGGATGATCTTCTATAAATTGATTCACCCCTGCAGCATAAGCTTCACATAGTATGCGTGTTTCAAGAGATAAATTCTTTTCATAGCCTGCTTCTACCTTAGGCCAAATTTCCAACAGAGACACCATATAATCATTTGCAGCTTTGTCTTTACCGTAAACAGATGCAAGCGTACCCCTTGCTGCTAACAGGGCATCCTGCATATTTTTGAAATCATCCTCAGCATTTGCATAGGCAAGTCCATAGGCTGCATCTGCATCCGTCTTCCCAAATATATGGGGAACCCCCCAGGTATCCCGGTAGATGGTTACATCATATTCTGAGGAAGAATTCCCCGGTGGATTTATTATTTCAGAGTGAAAATGGGTACAGGAGAGTGCAAGGATTATTCCTGTCCACGACAGAAACTTTCTTATTATCGATCTTAGGTTATTCAGTGCCTGCTGATTCTAATATTTCTTTTGAATGGACAAAAGACAACCAATGATTATAGCGTTCATTTCTACCATGAATTATATCCAGATAAGACTCTCTCAATTCCAGAGAAACGGGACCAGGTTCGCCAGCTCCGACTGGATTATCGTCAATAGTGGCAATGGGAGTCACCTCGGAGGCTGAACCGGCGAAAAATGCTTCATCTGCATTAAAAAGGTCATCAGTTGAGATATCCTGAATACAAACCTCATAACCTATATCCTGTGCAACTTGAATGATGGTATCACGGGTAATTCCCAGTAAAATAGATGCGGACTCATCGTTTGTGTATAAAGTATTATTCTTCACGATAAAAAGATTTTGCCCTGAACCTTCAGCCACATTCCCTTGTTGATTCAACAGCAAAGCTTCATCGTACCCACGCTTTCGAGCATCCTGAACAGCCAGTAAAGAATTCAGATACTGTCCTGAGGCTTTGGCAGAGGCAGGAAAGGATTCTAAAGACAGTCGTTTCCAGGGGGAAATGGTAATATTTACCCCATTGGCTACCCCATCATCACCTAAATATGCACCCCAGAAAAAGCTGGCAATCGCAACCTCAACGGGGCAGTCTTTCGGATACACTCCCAGTGTATCATATCCATAAAAAGCAATAGGGCGGATATAACAGTTTTCAAACTCATTGACCTCAACAATATTTTTACAGGCTTCAAATAGTTCATCCTGATTGTATGGAATCTCCATTCCATATTTTATGGCAGACTGAAACAGGCGATTTATATGTTCTGGTAATCGAAAGATTGCAGGGCCTTCAGAAGTTTTATAGCATTTTATACCTTCAAAAACACCGCTTCCATAATGTAGTACATGAGACATAACATGAATTTGTGCGCGTTCCCAGGGGACAACTTCCCCGTTAAACCATATATATTTTGATTGGTCTGCCATGTGGATTCCTTACAATTGAAATTGAAAAATGATGGATTTCCTCGGGGGGGTAATATACAGAGAGTTGTCTCAGACTATTGAGGAGAAAATAAACTGGGAATAGAAATCGGATTGTAAAATGAAAATGCTTCTTAGATAATTCATGAGAATGCTGTTAGTTTTATCCACCAAAAAATTGGAAAATCATGAAACGGAAAAATTTTATAAAAACCACGGCAGCGGCAGGAATTGGCACAGCAATGTTTCCCAATTTGATTTTAGGGAATACATCTAATAGTACGAGGGTACGAATGGGATTTATTGGCACCGGGCTCCGTGGACAGTGGGTTTTATGGCTGGCTGCTAAATATCCTGAAGTGGATATCCCTGCAATTTGTGATATTGATGATGGCATGATTGCATCTGCATTGAAAATATTAAAAGATGCCGGAAAGCCTGAACCAGCCGTATATAAAGAAGGGGATGAAGATTTTCGCCGAATGGTAAAACACGAAAAATTGGATGGAGTTTATATTGCCACCCCCTGGGAATGGCATGCAGAAATGTCATTGGCTTCCATGAATGCTGGTATTCATGTGGGAACTGAAGTCCCTGCTGCCCTCACCGTAGATGAATGTTGGGATTTAGTGAACACATCTGAATCCACAGGTAAATTTTGCATGATCATGGAAAATGTCTGTTTCCGCAGGGATGTAATGGCGGTCTTAAATATGGTACGGGATGGATTGTTTGGCGAACTGCTTCATTGTCAGGGTGGATATCAACATGATTTGCGTCATGTAAAATTTAATGATGGCAAACAGCCCTATGGCGGAGGGGTTGAATTTGGAACTAAGGGCTATTCAGAAGCAAAATGGAGAACACAACATTCAGTGAACCGCAATGGAGATCTATACCCCACCCACGGCTTGGGACCAGTCAGTACTATGCTGGATATTAACCGGGGGAACCGTCTGCTTCGTTTAACTTCTACTGCCACACAGAGCAGGGGATTGCATAATTACATTGTAAAACATGGGGGAAAAGATCATCCAAATACAAAGGTGAATTTTAAGTTGGGAGATATTGTGACTACGGTGATTAAATGTGCTAATGGAGAAACCATTCTTCTCAGCCATGACACCAACTCCCCTCGTCCTTATTCTCTCAATTTCAGGGTTCAGGGAACCAATGGGATCTGGATGCGGGATAATCAATCTATATATATCGAGGACAGAAGCCCTGAACCACATATTTGGGAATCTGATGAAACCTACTTACAGGAATATGATCATCCTTTGTGGAAAAAGTTCGAAAACGAGGCTGCAGGTTCAGGCCATGGCGGTATGGACTTTTTCATAGTCAGGGCATTTATTGAAGCAGTAAAACGGGATATTGCACCTCCCATTGATGTATATGATTCAGTAAGTATGTCTGTAATTTGTCCTCTTTCGGAAAAATCCATTGCAAACAACAGCAGTTCCATAGAAATTCCGGATTTTACCAGAGGAAAATGGAAAAATAATAAACCCATTTTTGGCTTAACGGACGATATTTAAATGCAGTTGACTACTCTTGATTGGGGAATTGTTAGTCTTTACTTTGCACTTTCACTCTGTATTGGATTATGGGCATCTAAAAGAGCAGGGGAAAGTACTAGGTCCTTTTTTTTGGCAGGAAGGAATATGCCTTGGTGGTTATTAGGTGTCTCCATGGTTGCCACTACTTTTTCTACTGATACACCTAATTTGGTGACTGATTTAGTGAGACAAAACGGGGTAAGTGGAAATTGGGTATGGTGGGCGTTTTTGCTAACGGGGATGCTCACGGTTTTCCTCTATGCAAAATTGTGGCACCGGTCCGGTGTACTTACTGATATTGAATTCTACGAACTAAGGTACGGCGGGAAACCGGCAGCATTTCTGCGAGGATTCAGAGCTTTATACCTGGGACTTATTTTCAATGTACTGGTTATGGGTGCAGTAAGCCTTGCAGCTGTAAAGTTTGGCGAAATTGTATTAGGCTGGGAAGGATGGGTCACTATTTCCATTGCCTGCAGTATTACCCTTATTTATTCCACCTTGGGAGGTCTCAGAGCAGTCATTATTACAGATTTTGTGCAATTTACATTGGCAATGACAGGATCAATCTGGGCTGTATTTTATCTTTTGGGCTTGCCAGAGATTGGCGGTTTATCTTCATTAATTACTCATGAAATTGTTATTGACAAATTGGCAATTATTCCTGACTTTTCTGACCCTGATATATGGATACCTGTTTTGTTTGTCCCCTTGGCAGTGCAATGGTGGGCAAGCTACTATCCCGGTGCTGAACCTGGCGGCGGGGGATACATTGCCCAGCGGATGTTTTCTGCGCGGGATGAGTCCAATGCAGTAGGGGCAGCCCTTTTGTTTAATATTGCACATTATGCATTGAGACCCTGGCCCTGGATCCTTATTGCTCTTGCTTCTCTCATAGTGTTTCCCACCCTTAGTGACCTTCAGGCTACTTTCCCTCATCTACCGGAAGATAAATTAGGGCATGATGTTGCATATCCTGCCATGTTGACTCTACTCCCTCCGGGACTTCTGGGACTGGTTGCTGCTTCACTCATTGCTGCCTTTATGAGTACCATGTCAACCCAGGTGAATTTGGGGGCAAGCTATCTGGTGAATGATTTCTACCATCGTTTTATAAATCCTGCTGCATCTGCGACTCAGTTGGTAAAAATTGGAAGGTTATTTACTGCACTTTCCATTGTTTTGGGAGGAAGTTTGGGATTAATACTTACCAGTGCAGGACAAGCATTCACCTTGCTGCTTATGATTGGTTCCGGTACAGGACTTATATATATTTTGCGTTGGTTTTGGTGGCGGATAAATGCCTTAACGGAAATAGTAGCCATGGTATCTTCTCTGATTATTGCAGCTGTCCTGAACTTTAGCGAACTTGGATTTGAAGACTGGCAAAAAATTGTCTTAGGAGCAGTAATAACCACCATAATTTGGGTACTCACTGCCTTCATTACACCAGTAGAATCTAAAGAAACACTGATTAAATTTGTTGACAAAGTGAAGCCGGGTGGTCCTGGTTGGAAGCAATTTCAGTCTGAAGATGAATCTGGAATGACACATATAACCAATGGAATTATTAATATGATATTAGGATGCCTAACTGTTTACTGTTTTCTTATTGGAGTAGGAGAAATGATCTACGAAAACTATCAATACTCAATCATACTTTTATTAATTTCAATTTTTACGGCATTTACTTTAAAAAAACGGATGGCAAATGGATAAGGCAGATATTCTTAAACAAATCAATGAGGGGATGCATCAAACTATGACCACCCATATTGGAATTGAGATAACAGATTTTGGTGATGACTTCCTCTGTGGAAAAATGCCAGTGGACAATCGTACCACTCAACCCTATGGTTTACTGCATGGGGGAGCCTCTGCAGCATTTGCAGAAACCCTTGGCTCGGTTGCAGGAGGTATGAAGGTGTTTGGAGAAAATAAAGGCGTGGTAGGTATTGAAATCAACGCTAACCATTTAAAATCAGTAAAATCCGGGTGGGTTTATGGAAGGGCTATTCCTGTGCGGGTAGGCCGGAAAATACAGGTATGGGATATAAAAATCACTAATGAGGAAGATGAGTTGGTATGTGTCAGCCGTCTCACTTTGGCAGTGGTTGAGAAACCATCTTGATTTTATAAATTAATCGTTTTGAAAACTGTTAGAACACCTGGTCGTCTTTGTTTGTTTGGGGAGCATCAAGACTACCTTGGTCTTCCTGTTATTGCTCAGGGGATGCCTCTTTATTCCTTTGTAAGTGGGGAGGTTACAAAGGGGAATGATAGACGCATTTCTATTCATTTACCAAATCTGGATAAAACAGAATATATATTTCTGGATGACTTGATTAGAAACGCTCCTCACACCCTATTTGAGGCGGGGATGAAAGTATGTATGCAGGCTGGTTTACAATACAGTTCTTCAATAAAAGTTGAAGTAAAAAGTGACATTCCACCGCAGGCAGGATGCTCAAGTTCTTCTTCAATCATGGTTGGTTGGATTCGTCTTTTAACTAAATTAGCAGATGAACCTGTAAAATGGAAGCCTCGAGAAATTGCTGAAGCAGCTTATCAGGCAGAGGTGGTGATATTAAAAAGTCACGGGGGAAGAATGGATCAATATACCACTGCTATAAATAAATTAATCTATATGGAATCGGAGCCCAAACTTTCTATTCAATATCTGCCAGCTATTCCAGGAGAATTTGTTTTAGGAGATTCCAGAGAACCTAAAGATACACAATTGCATTTAAAACGCAATAAGGAAAATCGTGTGGAAATGATCCAAAGATTGAAAAATGAGGACCCTGATTTCTCCATACACAGAGTTCAATATGGGGAGGTAAATGAATACAATTCACTTTTATCCATAAAAGAAAGAGAGCTACTTTCAGGAACCATTCGGAACCGGGATATATTAAGAGATGCTCACAATGAGTTAATATCCTCTAGCCCTAACTATGAGGGAATTGGAGAATTACTAACAGAGGAACATGCCATTCTCAGAGATGTATTGCATGTAAGTACCCCTAAAATTGATCATTTGTTAGATGTCTCCCGTGATGCAGGTGCAGTAGGAGGAAAGATTAATGGATCAGGCGGCGGAGGCTGTATGTTTGTCTATGCTCCGGATTGCCAGCACGATGTGGCAAAAGCTATTGAAAAAGCAGGAGGGAGGGCATATATTTTTGAATAATTTAATCCGCTAAACCGATTTAACAGCTTCTTTCAACCAAGTTAATATATCTTCATTCACCATAGGTGTAATTTTATCCAATACTTCCCTATGATAAGTATTTAGCCAGTCCCTTTCATCTTCTGTGAGGAGGGATT
>JASLLI010000028.1 GCA_030747125.1 Fidelibacterota bacterium
ATGATTCGCAGGCTAATTATATTATTACTTATTGTTGGGTGTGTGTTTGGCGATACCATTGTTTATAAAAGTGCCAGTAATAATAGCACTACTTATTACCGAACCATTGAAAATGTAGAATATATAAAAGCAGGTAATGATAAAGTCTACTTCAAAGCACATGGCGGGGAAGTTTCAAGAGATTGTAGTAAGGTAGTAACATTTACGGATAATGACGGAAATCCAATTGACTATGATTGTAATGCAATAATAGTTGAAGAAAGTTTGATTGATTTGGAAAAGAAAATTGAAGATACTATATCTAAAGACGATGTTGAATCAATCATACAAAAAACTAAAAAACCTATAGTTGGTGGAATATTGATAGCCATTGGAGGAGGCTTGTTATTTAGTATTTCTGGAAGCGAATGTGATGATTGTAATACTATTGAAAAAACAAATAATTTTTTAGATGGGGTAAAATCTACCTCACAAGCAGGATATTTACTGATTGCACTTGGGGGAGTTTTAGTAGCATTCGGCATCTAACCCCTAATAGCACTTCCTAAATAAACTTTGTGGGGTATGCCGATACCCAAATCACTCCAACTGCCATACCCCTATGCCCCCCTGTCCCTTCCGAAAACCGTATTCAACCAATTTATAAAATCAATAATCTAAAAAACATAGCACATTTATAGCACACATTCAATATTCCTCTTCGTGAGATTGTGTATTGCTAATCCGTCATCGCCTATAAGCGAACCACAAGTTCAAATCCCTTACTATTAATCATGGTATCAATTTGATATTAAGATTAGCCTTGCTTAAATTCAGTTATTTTGTAAATTATACACTTAGATTAGAGAAGAGAGGACTATTCAATAAGCTTTGATAAAGAGAATTATTTTATATTTTATCCTCATTTTCTCCCTAACTTAACCTAGAATTAATCCCAAAATAATAAGGAGTAAACATGAAATTACATTATATACCACTCATTATACTTTCAGCTATGTTTCTGACTGGTTGTGGTTCTAAAGGAGGCCCTGACCTAACTCCGGAGGCTTCCAGAAAAACCATTAAATCTGCCCCGGACTGGTTTTTAACTCCACCTTTGAAAGAAGGATTCATAACCAATTCCTCGTCAGCTACCAGTCAGGATATGCAAATGGCATTGGATAAAGCCCGTACTTCAGCAGCATCCACCTTAGCCGGTCTTATTGAATCTGAATGGAATGGTTTAGTGAAACGAGCCCAGGAAGAAACAGGATTGGCAGAAAATTCACAGATCATTGACCATTTCTCCAATACACAGGAGCAGGTCATCTCCAACCGCCTGAAAGACATCCGAGTTTCCCAGCGGGAAATCATGGAAGAAAAAACGGATGACGGCACCCGGATTTACCGTGCCTATGTCCTGGTGGAATTTGATGAAGGTGCAGCTCAAAAACGCCTGTTGGCACAAATCAAAGCGGATGAACAGCTTTATACAGCCATGCGGGCTACAGAATTATACGATGAAATGGAGCAGAAAGTAGAAGCCTACCGCCAACGCCATCAGGAATAACCATGATGGTACAGTCTGAAATCTTTCTGTCTTCCAAATTGGGACTCATTCTATAATATACCCTAAAAAGTACATTCCCCTCTCTTCCTAAGAGAGGGGTTAGGGGTGAGTTCCTACGGCAAAAATCTGCTCATCATCCTGAAACGCCTTAAACTCTAAGGTATTACCAAAAGGATCATCAATAAAAAAGGTGAACTGCTCCCCTACCCTGTTTCTGAACCGATTGTGAGGTTCAATACGGAATTCAAGGTTCAATTTTTTACACTTATCTGCTATTTTTTTCCATTCTTCCGGATCCAGAATAATGCCAAAATGCCGTGGCGGCACCTGCTTCCCATCTACCAAATTCCTTTTCAAGCTGTCTCTGTTATCAGTCACAAGATGGACTACCAATTGATGGCCAAAGAAATTAAAATCAACCCATGAAGATGATTCCCTCCCCAGGCTACAATGAAAGACCTGCCTGTACCACTTCTTTGCTAATTCCAGATCAGTTACGGGTATAGCGAGGTGAAATGGTCTTAAGGTATCGGACACGGAGGTAGTGTCGTTCTAAGAAAAGTGAAATTGGGTAGTAATCTGCATGTCAGGATGGAGGCTATGATGCACCGGGCAGCTGTGTGCAGATTTCCGGAATAATTTTTGTTCTGCTTCAGTATGGTTGTTAGGGAAATGGAGATGAACGATTATTTCAGAAATTCTGCGGGGGTTGGTGCCCATTCTCTTTTCAATGGTTGCATGGGTTCCTGTGAAATTGAGGTTTCTGCTTTTTGCCGTAATTCCCATAATGGTGAGCATGCAACTCCCCAGTGCTGCAGCAGTTAAATCTGTTGGTGAAAATGCTTCTCCTTTGCCCTGATTATCTACAGGGGCATCTGTGATAATTGTTTCTCCTGATTTGAGATGCACAGCCTCTGTACGAAGATTTCCCTTATATTCTATTTCAATGTGATGCATAAAAATGAGCAGTTATTTATGTGTATGTCTCCGCATAACCAGAGGTGTCATCTGCAGTAAATGGAAATTCCCTGTGCCAATTTCGTTTTCCATTCTCCCTGCTCTCCTCTCCTGCCTCCAGTCTCCTTTCTACTGCCATCCTTACCTCTCAGCTAAACGAGTTCGCCTATTTCAAATGATTTCCAATAGGCTTTCAGTTTTTCCAGTCCTTCTGTCAATTCATCAACGGTAATTCCCGAATAAGCAAAGCGGATATATTTGCGGTCTTCATTTTCTAAGGGGGTTCCAAAATGTTCACGGGTACAGAAAGACACACCTGTCTCACGCAATACTCTGGAGCGAAAATCCTCGTAGGAATCCGCTTCCATTCTGTGGTACAGCTCTGTCACATCAGGGAAAAGGTAAAAGGTGGAATCAGGTATAGTACAATCCACACCCTCAATGGAATTGAGCTGCAACGCCAATACATCTCGGCGTCTTTTCAGTTCTCTGAGTATATACTCTGCTCCAGATTGATCTCCTGTTAAAGCTTCAATACCACCATACTGAATAAAATGATTGGTGCAGGACTCATCATTCACATTCAATTTCGCAAAAACCTGCATGAGATGGGCTGGTCCTATTGCAGCACCAAGCCGCCAGCCTGTCATACCGTAAGTTTTGGAGAAAGTATATAAAATGACGGTTCTGTCTTTCATTCCGGGCAGGGCGGCAATGCTTTCAGACTCTCCTTCATATCGAATATGGAAATAAGCTTCATCGCTGAGAACCCATAAGTCATGTTTTTGAGCTAATTCTGCAAGCCATTCCATTTCATCCATATCAGATTCAGCCCCAATGGGATTTTGATAATTATTATAAATTAAAAGTTTTGTCGTATCTGTAATTTGAGCCTCAACAGCTTCCCTGTCAATTACAAACCCATTTTCTACAGGAAGGTAGCCGTAGGGTAATGCATTTCCCCCATAGTAATTAATCTGACTTTCATAAATGGGATAGCCGGGATTGGGGTACAGCACACCGTCGCCTGCATTCATCAAAGCCTGAATAAACTTACTGATGACCGGTTTTCCTCCTGGCTGAATAACTACATTCTCAACAGCCAGAGAAAGATTTCTGGCCCTTCCTTCAACCTGGGCAATGGCATCCCGAAGCAGGGGGAGCCCTGCCGAAGGATTATACCCCGTCTTACCATCCTGCATTGCTCTAGTGGCTGCGTCCATAATATTTGCAGGGGTTTTTAAATCCATATCCCCTAAGTGGAATGGATACATTTTATTACCCTCTGCAGCAAACATTGCTGCATCCTGAGAAACCGCAAAAGCTGTTTCTGTTCCTAAATTACCTAATCGTGATGCAAAAGTGTTCATGTTCTTACCTCAATTGTGTCATATACATCAGGGGAAATACAAGACTGCAATGTCTGCATCCGTTTTTCCCTATTTTCCGCAAAGCGGGTGATTGCCTTTATCTGCCAATCTTTGGATAGATGAGCCTCTTCTATTACTTCTTCCAGGTTCCCCCCTGCACGCCAGTTATTGTCCCAGTCGGCTGACAGAGAATAGTGTTTGACGATGGGGTGTTGTACCCAATGAGACATATTATTCAGGGAAGTATTGGTGATGACCATACAATCCAGCCATTCTGTGTCACTCATAATTGATTTTTGGTAGGCTGCTTCCTGCTGCATAAACAGTCCCCAGGATAGTGCTGCCACAATCTTTACATTAGGTCCTTCTTTTATGAGTTCAGGCAAATAGGCGCATAATTCATTAATTACGGAGGTTCCTCTCACCAGAATCACGCCTTCCCGTTTGCGGTCATCATCGTAATCTTTGATGATATAGGCACCTTTCGCAGCTTCAAAGTGTGATGCCATTCCCAATACCTGCCGATTGGGTATCTCTATGGGTGGGCGGGTTAAATGCAACGCAATGATGGGAATATCCGTTGCCAATGCAGCTCCTAACATAACTGGCACCTCATTATATTCCCAGGGATGCAGATTGAGTATATGTCCTTCAGGAAATAATTGGGTAACTCCGGGAGCATGGATACCAAAGTGAGTGCGAAAGTCTTCCGCAGTTTCCGGTCCTGAATGTCCTGCCACCCAGATAGTTTTACCCACTTTTAACTGAGAGTCCTGGGCGATCTGGCTGAAGAGGCGGTAGGCACCATATTTCAGATAGGAAAAAGAGCCATAAGTACTGCAGGATGTAATAAACCCATTGAATTCCTCATAGGGTTTTTGAGCAAAGTTTACCGTACTGATGCCAGTGGTAATACCTGCATTGGCAAACTCCGTAATTCCCTGTGGCAGGAGAGTTCCCCCTGCATTGGACTGAGGATAGTACATGCCAAAATCCGGATGATTGTCAAAGCCTTTACTAAAGCCTGCAATATTAGTTGAGCCGGCTAAATCTGCAGAACACACCAATGCCAGGGGTCTGCCATAATGAAGTTGAGAATAGCTGTTTAACCAGGACCCAAAATTTCCAAACGCTTCACGGTTAGGTGCTTTTTCTCCTGACTGTTTGTAAAGCTCTGCAGGATAACGTTTATAATCAGTAATAGCAGAGTCATGCATGGGGTTTTTTTCAAAAGCAGAACTGCTGTCCCAGACAGGGATTGAATTTGCAATCTCAAGGAGTCTGTTCGCAAGATAGTCTGCAAGCCCCTCTTGTTTATCAAAGAGAGACATGACCTCTTCCAGGGAGTCTGCCATCATTTCCCTGTTGGATGCAAATGCATCTGCTGCAGGAACATCCATATGACGGAAATTCACACCATATTTTTCAGCAAATATTTTCTTGGTCTGCCAGAATTCTGTAGAATTTCGCTTATGAGGAGCACCATGACTGGCGTTGTCATATTTCCCGTAGCCTCTGCCCTTTCGAGTTTTTACCCAGAGAGCTTTGGGCTGTAAAGGAGTGTCTTCAGCAAATAAGGCTGCATAAGCATCCAAAATGGCTGATAAATCTTCACCGGAATCTGTCCCGCTGGTTTTCCAGCCGTAAGAACCAAACCAATCCTCCGGGATGCCGTATTTAATACTGCTGAAAGGCCGGTCATCAATGCCGAAGTCATTCCAGTCAACTACATAAATGAGATTGCCCAGCCCCAGACCGTAGGCAGCAATTCGGGCTTCATGTGAAACACCTGCCGTAAGCCCTCCTTCTCCTTCAAAGGCAAACACTTTGGAAGAGGGCGAACCTGCATATTTAAGAGCAAACGCCTGCCCTGTTGCGGGAGCTGCACCATGCCCGGTTGGGCCCGTATTGAATTTGAAGAATAATGTTTTCCCCTCCATTTCAGCATGACCGGGCAATCCACCCCGCCGCCGTAGGGTAAGTAAATCTTCCCAATGCAGGGTGAACTCCTCTCCATGAGGGTTCAGGTACTTTTCATCTCCTGTAGCGTTGAATTTTCTCCGTAGGGCTTCATTAAAAACAGCTAATACTGCATAGACAGCAGGATTGGTATGCCCTGCCACTAATACAAAGCGATCACCAAAGGTTGCCCCTGGATTACGGATATCCCACTTCATTACACCGGAGAGCAGGGTGGTAATAAGTACAGGTATTTTTGAACGGGATCCGCCGGGATGGCCACTCTGAGATAAATTGAGAGCAATGTCAATACATTGATCTGCCATATCTGCTGCTGCCTGCCAATGATGCAGGTCTTTTTTATGTGCTAAAATTGTATTCATATCAGGTCTGTAAATTTAAAGAAATTGGAAGAGCTTTTTCAATTCATGAATTGGAACAATCCCTTCCTGCAATGCAAGGCGGTGAAACTCTGCAAGAATGAAATCATCCCCTTTATTTTTTTTATATTCATGCACGATAGAGTGCAATTCAATGAGCCCGATAAATGATTGGCTGTAGTGGAAGAATCGGGTTTCCATAGTATTGAGTTTGGATGCTACATTTTCTTCAGGTGTATAGGCTTTATTCATGAGGGTGGACTTAACTTCTTCACGGGATATCTCACCCCTATAGTATTGAATTTCCGCCAATGCCGATTGCACTAATTCTAATTCTTCTGTTAATTTCAATATATGATAGTCAGTCTGCCAATCACCAAAGCCCTCTTCAATTACCATATTCAAGGCATAATACTGCCAACCTGCAAGGGTAATTTCTGCAGGAAATAAATATCGTAACACAGATGCCTGCCGTTGTGCCTGCCACCATTGCAGAGCAAAACCGGGGAATATCCTTTTCCCGTTTAATATATCAATTTCTTTTTTATTCAGTATATATCGTGTCTCTGTTTCCCCGGGCTGTTTGATATAATAAACCATTTCCCGGGTAATATCTTTGGGATAATAATGATATAAAAAAGCAGGCTCAGAATTGGACGAATAAGAGGGAGCGAAGTCTAAACGAATGGAAGCATGATATTTATCATGAAAAAGATTTTTAGAATATATAAATGACTCTAATTCTGATAGTGAATTATAGAATCCTGATAATACCTGGTTCCCTGCAATCAAATCCTCAGGCGCATTGCGAATGGTATTTACCGACCACCGGATGACTTCCAGCGTATCATCTCTGTCCAGCCACACCGGTTCATCATGATCCTGTAAATATAGGGGAAGGGACAGGTGGAATATACGGTTTTCCAGCGGAATGATTTTCTTTTCTGCGGTACGGATGACTTTCTCCAATTGATAGCGGTTACCACTGTAATGATTGAACGCTGATTCATCTACAGGAAAATCCTGAGGAAACATTTTCTTTTCTTTTTGTGAAATGCTTCCAGTGAGAAAATCTCCATAATCTTCCAAAGCTACAATTGAATGTTCAATTTTTCGATCAATATCATCCAGGGTGAGATTATCAGCGTTGAGTTTTAAGGGGAGTTCTTCCAATAGGCTGATAAGTTGCTCAATGAGCAACCCTGCCCGTTTTTCATGGATACTGCTGTGATAGAGCAATTGTAATGCAGCAGCTTCCACAACCTGGGGAAGCTGTGCCAGTTGTATGGTTGCAACTTCAACACGGCGGGACATCTCCAATTCTGGTTTTTCACTTACCAAAAATAAGCCTTCAAATACTTCCTGCAGCACCAACAGGGGATTCCATTCCCAGGAGCGCAATATGTCCAGTTCATATTTTAGGGACTCTAATTTCGCAAACAGCATATTATAGTCAATGCGCTCAGGTGGAGATAATTTGGTGGCATCAATTTGGGAAAGTTCAATTAAAAACCGGGATACATCTGCCGTGTATTCTTCCCGGGAAGAGGCATCAAAAGCCATAAACCCGAGGTAATCGCCTGACCTTTCATAGCGGAGTGCTTGTACAGGGTGGTATTTAAAATACCAGTCTATAAATGCAGATTGGAGGTTCTCAAAGGAAGATGGATGAGATCCTTTACAGCTGAGCAGCAAAGCTGTAAATGCCAGCAGGACCCCTCTCTTTGTGCTGGTTACATCCATGAAGGGTCAACGCACATTGCCTGACCAGCCCATTTTGGTCCGCAGCGTTTTAAAATACCCGTTTGATGGCAGACTCACCAATTGTGCCGGATATTTTGAGCGGGATATTTTTATACGGGAATCATTATCCACGGTTATCCGGGTTTGCCCGTCAACAGTAAGGGCTATTCCGTCAAAGGGGTCCGGAAATCGCATAGTGATCTCTTCATCCCGCTGCAATACAATGGGCCTTGCAGACAGACTGTGAGGGCAGATAGGAGTAACCAGAATAGTTTCAACGGAGGGGTATATAATAGGACCTCCTGCCGACAAGGAGTAGGCTGTAGATCCTGTGGGGGTAGCTATTATAACACCATCCCCTTCATAGGTATTTAGATAATGACCGGACACCTGCACCTCCGCTTTTAACACTCTTCCGGTAGGTCCGTGATCAATGACTATATCATTCAGGGCATAAAATATTTCATCTTTTCCATTTTCAGATTTCACCTTCACTTCCAACATCATGCGGTGTGAAATACTATATTCCTTATTAAATACATGTTCCAGACTGCTCTCCAGATTTTCTTCTGTGCATTCACTTAAAAAGCCTAATCCGCCGATGTGAATTCCCATAACGGGAATCATCTTCTGCTCCATCCTGCGCACGGTGGACAAGATGGTACCATCTCCCCCAATAGCACAAACTAATGTACATTTGTCAATGAATTCAGAAAAATCCACAACCTCATAATTTGAGGGAATGTGATACTCAGTATTTTTAACCAGATCAGAAGAAATTAACACAGGATATCCCTGAGAAGATATGAGTGTATGCACCCGCTCTAACAGAGGATAAAATTCTTCCTTACGATAGTTTCCGGTGATTCCGATAATCATGGTGATTCAATGCCCGGTTTTTCATGGAAATTGTCGTTTTCTTCCTTCAGCGTAGCAATGCGGTTTTCTACCTCTGTCAGCTGGGTTCGACAGAGAGAAAGAAGTTCCATCCCTTCTTCATAATATCCAATCACTTTTTCAAGAGAGGGTTCATCTGATTCCAGGTGTTCAATGATTTCCTGTAATTTCTTTAAATTATCTTCAAATGCAGTTTTAGAGGGCATGATCTTTTATCTCCTTCTTCAATACTTTACTGTGAATATCCCCTTTAGCTATCTGTATATGTATTTCATCGCCTTTTGTTACCTGTTGAGGCGAAAGGAGAATATCCCCCTGCTTATCTGTTGCGATAGCATAGCCCCGTTGCAAAATACCGGCAGGATTTAGCAACTGTAAGTGCTCTTTACATTGATGCAGCTTTTGCGAGGCTGCCTCCAATTTATTACAGGTTCCTGCCTCTAAGCTTTGAGATAAATGAGTGAGTTTTTCCGCCCATTGTTTCAGGAGGAAATCTGATTTATAAAATCCATGACGATTTTGCAAATGATCCAATTGTGTCTGTCTATGTCTTATAAAGGTATGCAGATTAGATTCCATTTTCTCCTGTATTGAATCTAAATATTGAAGTAACTCCTCTCTGCTCACTGCAGCCAGTTCAGCAGCAGCAGAAGGCGTTGGAGCTCTTAGATCTGCAGCAAAATCTGCAAGTGTGGTATCCGTCTCATGTCCAACGGCTGAAATTACAGGAAGCCGGGAATCAGCGATTGCGCGAACCACTCTCTCTTCATTGAATGCCCAAAGGTCCTCCATTGAACCGCCTCCTCTACCTACGATGAGAATATCTGCCTGGTTATAGCGATTCATAGATGCAATGGCTGCAGCAATGTTATCTCCTGCTTCGGCTCCCTGAACGGGTACAGGATACAGTAATACAGAAATATGCGGTGCGCGCCTGCCTAATACCTGAATGATATCTCTCAGTGCTGCACCTTCACTGCTGGTTATAATGCCGATACGACGGGGGTGAACCGGCAGTGATTTTTTTCTGGATGCATCAAATAAGCCTTCCTCCGCTAATTTCTTTTTTAAGGCTTCGTATGCCAGATATAATTCTCCCTGCCCTTTAGGATACAGGGATTTAATCTGCAACTGGTACTGTCCTCTGGGAGTGTAGAGGGAAAGATCTCCATTTACCGTCACTTCCATCCCCTTCGCGGGAGCACAGGATAAACGTTGTATATATTGGGAAAAAATTACCGCAGAGAGTTCGCTTTGCGGATCCTTCAAAGTGAGATACACATGACCGGAAGGATAGGCATTACAGGAAGCTATTTCACCCTGAATCCAGAGATTGGAGTATTTATTCTCCAGGGCATATTTCACCTGATTATTGATTTGGGTAATACTGAGAATTGTCTGTTCCATTGAACGAAAATGCCGCCAATTATAACCATAACTGGCGGCAGATATATTTCCAGACTACATAATTATTTTAGATATAAAACCTGTTACTTATTTCTTTTTCTTATGACGATTCGCCCGTAATCGTTTCTTACGCTTATGGGTGTTCATCTTCTTTTTCTTTCTTTTTTTACCGCAGGGCATATAGTTTCCTTTTTAATTAAAATCCCCTCAGCAGGGATTTATTCACATCTTCCTTTAATAATTTTGATACTTTAAAAGCAGGTACAAACCGTTCCTGCAATTTTACAATTTCCCGGGTGGCAGGGTTTCTGGCATCCCGTGCTGCCCGCTGCTTTACTAAAAAACAACCAAAGCCGCGCAGATCAACCCGCTCACCCCGCTTTAATGATTCAGATATGCTTACAATAAATCCGTCTAAAACGGCTTCAATTTCAACTTTGGTTAAGCCGGTACCTTCAGCTACTTCATTAATGATATCTGATTTTGTCATTCTATCGGAGCTTGTAATTTAATATATATTCAGGTCTGGGGTAGTGTAATAAATTTTCCCAGGGTGTACTTTCCAATATATCCCCAAAAATCATAGCCAGCAAACCTTTTTCTTCCTCTGGAGGATAGACGATCTCAGGAGTACCGGTGATCCCTGCTAGTTTCGCCGCCAACTCTACTGCATCTTCCATAGTCCCCAGGACATCCACTAACCCCTTCTCCCAGGCCTGCTTTCCTGAATAGACTTTACCATTGGCATAGGCTTCAGCTTCCTCACGGCTCATATTTCGACCCTCTGAAACGGCATCTACAAACTGATAATGGAGATCATCAATAAGGGACTGAAAGTACTCCCGTTCTCTGCTATTCATCCCTCTGAAAGGAGAGCCTGAATCCTTTAATTCAGCAGATTTGACTGTCTCATAATCTACCCCCAGTTTTTCCAGGAGATCCTCCACAACAGGATAGGACATGATGACGCCAATGGAGCCTGTGGCAGTACCGGGATTTGCCACGATGGTATCTGCACCCAGAGCAATATAATACCCTCCCGATGCTGCCATTCCCCCCATGGAAGCAATGACAGGTTTTTTGTTTTCTTCAGCGATTTTCTTCACTTTTTCATACACTTCCTGACTGGCTGCAACTCCGCCTCCCGGGGTGTTTAATCTTACCACAATGGCAGAAATATTGGATTCCCGATGAAAGTACTCTAGATCTTGAATCCAATCCTTAGACTCCATAATGGGAGCGTTGATTTCCACTACACCTACTTTCGGTCCCGAAGGGATGGTTTTTTCCCAGGGAATGATCATGAGGAGGATAAGTAACAACAAACCTCCCGCAATCCATTTTGAATAGCTTCGTTTCTTTTCCATTAGGCTTTTGTCCATATTTTCAATTTCTGCCCTGTGTAAATTCTGTCTGAACGCAGACCATTCCATTTTTTAATCTTTTTTACTGAAGTGCGATAGGTCATTGCAATTGCACTGAGAGTGTCTCCATAGCGTACCGTATAATATATTTGTTTTGAGGATGCTGATTTTGCCATGGCAGATTTACGGTAAAGATCATAACCGTCTGCAGGAATCTGCAGCACCTGCCCGGGGCGAATATATTTAGCCCGTGCCAGTTTATTGATGGCTACAATATCCTGAATGCGCACATCATATTTTCTGGCTATAAGCCAGAGGGATTCCCCCCGTTTTACCTTATGATCAAGAAAAACAACCTCCTGCACCTTTTCCACTTCCACTGCAGCCAAAAGGGAATCAAAATTTTCAGATGCGGTAATAGGAAGTCGGAAAGCATATACTTTTCCTTCTTCCAATGGAGGTATGGTTCCTTGTTTTAATTCCGGGTTATATTCCTGCAGTACCCCCACATCCACACCGGAAATGTCTGCTATAATTTCCAAACTTACCGCTTTATCTATCTCCACTCTTCTCCATTCCATTTTGCCGTCTTCCACCAATGCAAAGCCGTATTTTTCCGGGTCATTTGCAATGAACAATGCTGCCATGATATTGGGCACATAGTTTCTTGTCTGTGCCGGCAGGCGGGTTAACTGCCAATAGTCCCGGGTCCCCTGCCGTTTAATGGTTTTGCGTACCCTAGCCTCACCGCAATTATAAGCAGCAAAAGCCAGATACCAATCATCAAACTCTTCATGCAGGTCTTTCAGGTAACGGGCTGCAGCTCTGGTGGCTTTTTCATAGTCCCTGCGTTCGTCAATCCACCAGTTTTTCTTTAATCCATAGATTTTCCCTGTGGATGCAATAAACTGCCATACACCTGAAGCATGAGCATAACTATAGGCTTTCGGGTTCAATCCACTTTCAATCATTGCCAGATAAAAGAGTTCCGGCGGCACTTCCTCTTCTTCGAGAATAGGAAGAATAATAGGTTTGAAACGGGACATGCGGTTCAACCATTTTTGAAAACTGTTGCGGCCCTGATTTTGAAAAAATTTGATAATACTGGCAACTTTCTGATTATAGGTAATGGGTACATGCCCGGGAATAATTTCAACCCGTTCTTCCACATATTCTAATTCATCTAATTTTTGGTCATATATATATTCATTCAGTTTATCCTTCAACACTGCCACAGAAAAGCCAGTTTCCACCTGACTTAGGGTCACGGATTCATCTTCATAATAATCAATAGAGGCTGTGAGCAGGCGGTTAAATTCCAAGGTCTGAAACTCATCTTCTACGGTAAGTTCCTCAATATGAGCCAAAGATTCAAAGAGCAGTTCAAACTGATAGGCTGCTTCCAGTGTATCACCCGTTAAATCAGAAATGACTGCTTCTGCATAGATGGCTTTGGCTTCTGCCATTTGAGCATCAAATATATCCTCAGTCGTTGGGTGATGATGATGTGGTACAGGTGTTACCGTAAGCCCTGTACTGTCCGGCATATCTGCAATCTTCAGCGTCGTTAAACTGTCTTCTGCAATTACTATGCTAAAGAGAAGTATATAGGTATATAATGTAGAAAATAATGTTGTCATTTTTTAGGTTTAATTGTTCCGTCTTAAATGTATTTGGCAAAGGGGACAGTGTTCATGTTTCTGAGAGCTGCAAAATTGTTTATTTAAACCAAGAATGCCCTGCTGCAACCCAAACGAGATTCTAACCTGCATACCAAAGTCAGACAGGAGTTTCTTGGTTATGGCATAGGGTTGAACAGGCAGATTATACCAATATTCAAATTGATCATTCCCGGTAAATTCGGCATAAAGAGGCAGAAGGATATTGCCCATTATTTCACATAAAAATGCTTTCCCGGGAGGATGCAGTTCAGGAAGTTGTGCTATATACTGCCGGAATGATGACAATTCAACGGGGATGAGTTCCTGAAGTAATTTCTGATAATCATCTGCTATTTTCAACAGCAGCGGCAACCGTTTCAAAGGATGTGAAGCAGGCCGCTTACGCCCCATTTTCCAGGTAAGCTGTCGGGCAAAATCAAGAACGGCCCTCTCTCTGCCTAATGTAATGGTACTATCTTTAGCTGCAAAATAGAAAGCGGTTACCTTATGAACAGATTCCCTATTGGATTTTATGTCTATAAATTGGAGAATACGCTGTTGAATACTTTTTTCACCCTTGGAGAAAAATGTTTTTAAATATTCCCAGCGTTCCAATGCAAAATAATGCATCCAGGATTCAAACTCTTCCTGAGGGATATGGGTACTAAGACCGGCACAGCGGAAATGGGGACAGATATTTCCCCGCACATTACCTAAAAGTAATAGTGGGATATGGCTGGGCAATTGTTGAGGTGTATTTTCTTTGCCTGTGAGCGCAACATGGAGAATAACCTTCTCAAACTCTCTGTCCTCTCCATGTCTGTGGTGTAGCCAATCTTCAGCTTCTACATGAAATTCAATATCACCTATCACTGTTTTTCCCGATTTCCATTGAATGACGGCTTCCCTGAAATCAGGCCCGTTATAGGGATTAAATTCACCTGGATGCAGAATGGTAACCTCTCCCTTATTGGTGTGAAAACGACTGCCGGTCTGGTTTTTCCAAAAGCGGTAATATCTGCTTTCCGGAAGCCCTAATGGCTCATGAACAGACGAAAAAGCAGGACGGTTTTCAGGCAATATGTAACTTGGTTTTGGCAGGAGAAGCTCCTTCATGTAGGTCTAATGTTGTATGTATCATATTTCTGCAGGATTCCAATAAATGGTTTTTATCATTCAGACTGAGATCTTCTGTTTTGAGGGGATCACTAATGATAATTTTCACACAACCGGGTTGTATTCTGAATGCGCCTTTAGGCAGAATATTTCCTGCACCAATAATGGTTATTGGGACAATGGACAACCCTGATTGAATCGCCATAATGAAACCGCCTTTTTTAAATGGAAGTAATTCCCCTGATTTGCTGCGGGTACCTTCCGGGTACATGAGGGTTGAAAAGGAAGATGCTGACAGGGTTTTACTGGCTTTATTCACAGAAACTTTTGCTTTTTCAGGATTTCCCCTGTCAATCCGGATCATACCTGCCGCTACCATTGCCCATCCAAAAATGGGGATGATGAACAGCTCCTTTTTCGCAAGAAAAACCAGATTATAAGGAAGAAGTGCCACCCCCAAAATAATATCCAGAGCACTGCTGTGATTGCTCATGAAAATATACTGCCCATTTTCATCAAGGTTTTCAAGACCCTCTACCTCCCAATTGACCCCGGTGGACCACAAAACCCATTTTCCCCAGAATCTACTCAGGGCAGCTGTCACTTTTTTTTCCTGATCAAAAAATCCCACCAGCAATATGGGAATAGCGATGAGTATCACCGATACAATGAGATTAAGAATGACCCACAGAGATCTCATGGGATTAATTTCTCCTGTTGCATATAGGGATGCAGGGCTTCAGGCAATTTTATGAAGCCATTTTCCTGCTGACCAGTCTCTAACAATGCAATCATTAAGCGAGGCGTGGCAACCCCGGAACCATTGAGAGTATGCAAAAGTTCTGCTTTCCCTGTCTCCTTGTTTCTGAATCGAATCTCAGCCCGCCGTGCCTGAAAATTCTCAAAATTACTACAGCTGGATACTTCTAAATATTTTCCTTCAGCAGGAGACCACACCTCTATATCGTAGCATTTCGCAGCCGAAAAAGACAAATCCCCTGAACAAAGCTCAATAATACGGTAATGCAGACCCAATGCCTGCAGGACTGCCTCTGCATTTTCCACTAGTGATTCTAACTCTGCATAAGAATGTTGGGGATGGGTGAATTTCACCAACTCCACCTTATTAAATTGATGCAGACGCGTCAACCCTTTCGTGTCTTTTCCATAGCTGCCCGCTTCCCGTCTGAAGCAGGCTGAGTAGGCAGCATATTTTTTCGGTAGCTCATCTTCACTGAGTATCTCACCCTGATGTATATTGGTTACCGGCACTTCAGCTGTGGGAATACAGTAGAGACCATCCTCCGGGATGCGGTACATATCTTCCTCAAACTTAGGCAGCTGACCTGTATTCTGCATAGCATTTCTCTGAGCCAGAAAGGGAGGAAAAAGTTCAAGGTATCCATGATGCTGTATATGAAAATCCAGCATAAAATTGATGAGACTCCGTTCCAGTTTCGCACCCAATCCTGTATATAATGGGAATCCGGAACCAGCCATTTTCACAGCTCCTTTAAAATCCAGCAATCCCAGAGATTTTCCCAATTCCACATGGTCTTTTGGTGCAAAATCAAATTCAGGCTTGTCACCCCATTCCCGAACCACCACATTGTCATTTTCAGTCTTACCTCTGGGGACAGATTCATGAATATAATTGGGAATAAAATAAATTTGAGATTGGATCTGTTCTTCAGTGGTTTTAAGCCTTTCTTCAACTGATTTAATCTCAGCGGCAACTTCCCGCATGGCGATGATATCCGCCTCTGCATTCTCCCCGTCTTTTTTCTTTTCTGCAATGTCACCGGACACCCGATTCTTTTCTGCCCGTAATTGCTCCACTTCCTGCAGATCACTACGGCGGGTTGCATCCAATTGTAGAAGTGCATCAATATCAACGGAGGTATTTTTCCCGGAGAGAGAAGTCTTTACTAATTCTGATTTTTCGCGAATAAATTTTAAAGAGAGCATTTTTTGACCCAAAATTAAACGGGAAATTTACAGACATTCCCCAAAAAGCAAACAGCATTAATCCTGCAGGAAACCAGCCTGTAAGTAAAATTGGATTGAGGATGTGGATGTAAAAAATGCAAAGTGAATAACTGTTCTCCATGAATAAAATAAATCCATATATCAGGGATTGAGACCTTAATGTGTTTTCTTTGCAGATTGAAAATTACCATTGAGGATTTTCCCTTCCGTCTTCATGGCTATTTCATAATTTATTGGCAACCTTTTCAGGACGCCACACCGTATATTTTTCTCCCTACTCCTTTTTCCCTTCTCCTTACTCTTTTTTCCTTTCTCCCTACCCACCGTCACCTTACAGAAAAAAATGTGGTGGAGTTTATTTCAACAGAGTGACAGGCAAGAATAATGCTTCCTCAGAGGTTGAGGTCTTCAGGAGATAACAGCCTGCAGAGAGATGGGATGCATTTAGAAGAATGTGTTGATAACCACGAGACATAAATTGCTGTTGGTGAATATGATACACTTCTCTGCCTCCCACATCAAACAGGGTCAGGGATACTTCTCCACTTTCTTCTAAATTGAAAGAAATATGTGCATAAGGGTTGAAAGGATTGGGGTAAACCTGCAGAAATGACAGATGGCCAGGGGTAGTGATAGGAGTTATTGACAGAGTTTTGGGAAGGAGTCCATCAATGGTGTCTTCAATTTTCTCCTTATCCCAGTCATAGATATTAAAGGTTGCTGCCAGTTGGTGCTCATCATCCAAAAAGAATAAATCCCATTGGTTTGCATTCCAACTGGTCCATGCAGGATGGCTTGGTGAAGTATCTAAAACGATGGGCAGAGAAATATCAGTCAGCCAATTTTCATTATCTGCACTGAAATCCTCCTTCCCTATACCAATAATGACCAATTCTTCAACTCCTGCTGCTTCATAGTCAGCTTTTATGCTGTTCAACTGCCCTAACCTGGCAGTGCAAATTGTTCAGTATTGATGACCGAAATAATGCAAAGTGACTTTCCCGGAGAAATGGGCTGGTCCAATTTCCATAGAGTAGGTGGGGGAAGCGGGATTAATATCTGTTAGAGTATAGGAATATTCCTGTGGGAACATAAAATTGAAGAACAGGAAAAAAGGAAAAAGCATTTTCATCCTTCCAGCAAATCTAATATGAGCTGTGCCAGGGTAACCACATCTAAAATATTCACCGAACCATCCAGATTTACATCAGCAGTTTCAGTGAAAGGATTTATTTCCAAAATCACATTTACTGTATATACAATATCTAAAATATTTACATCTGCATCCAGATTCACATCCCCCATAAATTCTTCACAGACCTGGTAGCCGATAATATCTGTGTCCAGGCAATCCGGCAAGGGCGGACAGAGACGGTTGCCTTCAATGGTAAAGTATTCTACGCCCCAATTATTTTCACCTCCCCAGTCCAAATCAATATTACAGAGTGATTGGGGGAGGGTTCCGGAAAATTGATTATGGGATAAATACAACAGTTCCAGATTGGTGAGATTCCCCATACTTTCAGGAATTTCACCGGTTAAATGATTATCATCCAGCCAGAGGAACTCCAATTCAGAAAGATCACCAAAATTGTGAGGTAATGGTCCTGAGAGATGGCAACTCATAATGCCGGAAAGAAAACAATCCAAAGCAACCAATCTACCTGCCACCCACTCCGTCTGCCCCAGCTCCACAGGTTGAATGATACCATCTTCATTATCATCCATTTCCAGGTTTATGGAGGCAGCACTATTATCTATCATTTCCTGCAGCACATTGAAATCTTCTTCCCAGAAGCAATGTTGGGCAGGAGCACCACAGCAAGAGGGAACATCCTCTACATACACAAAGCCCGGATCACATTCCTGACAAAAAATAGCCGGAGTAAGAAATACGGAGATGAAAAGAAATAATTTTACAGGATTACTCATATTAAAATTTAGCTGTCTAAAATGATATTCACCAGGGAAATGACATCCAGAATATTTATACTACCATCACCGTTCATATCGGCATTGCTGTCATAGATATCCCCGGTTAAAATAAGGTTCACCATGAGAATGATATCCAGTATATCATGTACGGTATCCTGATTCAAGTCGCCAGGAAGAATTTGGTCCAGGCAGGATTCATCTCTAAATAACTTCAGAAACACATCATCAAAGTAGGAGTCATTGTCCACCCCGGCATTTCTGGTGCCCATGAGAACCATCTCAATAGAGTAAGTTTCCAAAGGCAAAGCAATACTCTCAGACAGGGATGTCCACGCATCATTATAGGTATCCAGGATGCTGCTCTCCCCTATGATCTCGTCCTCCTCATTCAAAAAGATAAGCTGCATTTCAGGATGATCAGAACCACCCCAGTTTGAGAGATATCCACCAAAATAGGCTGCAGCTGCCCCACTGTTGATACAGTGAGAATATTCTGCTACTTCAACTCTCTGTGAGGCTTCACTGTAATCGGCTGAGTTGCAGAGAGCACCTACAGCAAAATAAAAACTACCGTTAAAGGGAGCTATACCATCACATGCATAGGCTTCCAGTGACTCCATATACCCCTCCAGCACCTGCCAGTGCTCTGTACCGTTTTCTCCTCCCGGATTTAATAGAAGATTTGCAGTATATTGGGATTCTTCTGTCTGAAAAGTGAGAGGATGTGACCAGTCACTCCATCCAAGACTACTGTCTCTGTAACGCATCTGCCAGCAATACTGGCTGCTGCCGTCTAATATTTCCAAAGGAAGGCGGTTTAGTTCAATGGACTCCTGAGTATTCATGCCATAGTACCAGTTTTCGCTGTTCACAAAAGCATCCACCAGGGGAGGATTGGACAGGTCACAGTCAGCAAATACCTGCCAGTGTGCTGCCATGGCTTCATCACCGTCATTGTCTGTAAAAGTATCTGCTTCTAACACGATGCCATCTGTATTTATCCCGTTTCCTTCAGGGGATATCCCCGTTGGTTTGACAGGTGGAATATTATGCAGTTTCACTCTGATTTCATCGCGGAGAGCATTATCGAGAAAATAATCTCCATTACCTCGGCTGATGCGTTTCAACCTGAAATCCGGCTGGGCTCCGGCTTGCACTTCTACTATGACAAATCCCCATTCATCCTGAGAAACGGTAAATTCGGCGTAATCACGCTGTTCATATTCTCCCCAGTAATCCAGATTCCCTCCCGCTGAGGCCACATTCACCCAGAGATGTTCATGATCCTGGGACTGTCCCCGTGAATAGCCGTGAGTATGACCAAAGAAATGGATGGACGGTTTTCCACATTCCTCTGTGAAAATTTCCATTCGGGAGATAACCTCCCCGGTATAATCCAGTTCTCCAGCAATCCAGAGTTCTGACTTATAGGGATGATGCAGCTGAGCAAATACAAAATCTATATGAGGATGATAACAGGCATCCACCAATACATCCTCCAGCCAGCTGAGCTGAATATCTAACTGGTAGTTAGGATTGGTGTCCATACCAATGACTCTCAGATTGGAGTAGTCTTTATACCACCAATGTTCTTCGTATCCTTCTGTGCCGTTTTCCGGTAGATGGAAATAGTTGAGAAAATATTCTGAATCATATTCATGATTCCCCATAACGGGATAGAGAGGGACATGGGCAAAGAGGGGAGCTGCCGGTGAGAAAAAATGGTCAGGCCATTGATAGGCATCCCAGCCATAGTCCACCAAATCACCGGGAATGAGAACCATCTGCAATTCTTTGGGAATATCCTCTGAATAGGAATGGGATATATAGCCTATTATCCCCTGATGTACAATTTCTTCAAACTTATCCCAATTGCTCCAGTCTTTCTGCATATCGCTCATGGCAACAATTTTAAAACTTTGGTTATCCTGCGGCAGGGGTGGAGTAAAAAAATCGTACACTGCAGAATACAAGGTGCTGGTTACGGTGCGGTAATAATATCGGGTGTCAGGACTTAACCCCGTTAGTTGAACAGTGTGAATCTGTGAAGCACCTGTATTGGTAAAGGCCGTCCCGGAAGTATTATACCCCAACATGGGGGTAGTGCCCCATTCCACCCGTGTATCCTCATTCTCATTTGTTTCCCAAAGGATATGTATGGAAGCAGGTTCTGCATGTTGGAGATAAGGTTCCACCACAAAACTCTGGCTAAAGCCGATTGAGGCTATACAATGTATAATCAGGTAAAAACGGAGCATTGTGAAAAATAGCATTTTCTCGTCTATTAGCCAAGCAAACTGTTGTAACAAGATTCAACGATTTTTAAGGAGGGAGTAGGCAGAAAAAAGGAAACAGGAATCTATATAGGGGAAAATGTATACCCGTCTGTTGTCATTGGAGATTCTTAATTTTAGGATTCGTCATTTAATTACCCTTGTCTCCTTACTCCTGTCTCCTTCTCACCAAACAAAGGGAATCAACAATTTCGTCCCTTTCTTATAAGCTGCATATTCAGGATACCTGGAGAGTGAAACATCCTTTCTGTGCATGTTAGGAAACCAGATGATCATCATAAAGGCAGCCAATACCAACAGGGGTATCCAATGTTGTGACATGAGGGCAAATGACAGGTAAATGAGAAACTCTCCGAAATAATTGGTATTTCGGCATTTTGCCATGAGTCCGTCAGTTATTAGATTTCCGGGATGTAATTTGAGATGCACATGTTTTTGCATATCTGCAGCATAATGAAAAAATACACCCAGGGTGAAAAGAGAGACAATACCCCCTAAAATCATAGGCGGGTTCTCAACGGGGGTTGTCATGATGATGAACGGTGAAATCCAATATAGGGTAAGCCCGCCCCAAATATAAAAGCCGTACCAGATGGAACAATTGGCTTCCCAGGTCTTATCTGGGAATATAGCAGATTTTAACACCCACATGATGCCATAACTGCCGTGGATGGCAAGATATATCCAGGCTGTGGGGTTCTCCCATTGCTGAAAATACCAGATGAGAAAAAAAACAAAGGGTGCCGTTGCCCCTTTATGGCTGTCTATAAAATGTTTCTGTTTCATTTTGTGGTTAATTCCTTTTACAAATTCAGGGTAATTTAACCAGTGATGCCATATTTGCCGCAATCAGAGAAAGAGAAGATTTTTTCAGGAAAGGACATCCATGTTCACGTGGACAGTGAACATTCTATTGACAGGGAAGCTATTAAGAAGGAATTTTTTGCCAATGAAAAAAAATATACCTTCACTCATTTTATCTGTCAGCGCTGGGAGAATATTTATCTCAATATCAGCCACATTCCTACCATTAAACCCCTTTTGCATTTTGTATTAGATACTGCTATTGAAATTTACAGGAGGGAACTTAAACCCCATGAAACATTGGTGATTCCCCATGATTTATTAGGCTATGAAAAAAATGAATTCTGGTTCAATGCTGCCCAACCGGGCGAATCAACTGGAGTCCATAACCATAATGGTAAGGCATTTCTTTCAGGTGTGTTTTATCTTCAGGTGCCTAAAGGCAGTGGTAATATTCACTTTAAATTGGAGGACAGGAAGGAGTTTGCCATTGAAGCTGAAGAAGGAAAACTTATTTTATTTCCGGCAGAATTTGACCATTATGTTCCGGAAAATTGCAGCAATGAAGTTCGTATTTCCCTTGCATTTAATTTATATAAACTGCCATTAGTGTCAGTTGAGGTAAAGTGAAAATATACTATTTATTTAATTTCAATAAATCTCCTGGCAATAGCTTAATACATGTATTTGGATTTTCTATCACTTTACCTACAGCGATACTATCATAAACCTCATCAATCAATATTATTTTATTAAATCC
>JASLLI010000029.1 GCA_030747125.1 Fidelibacterota bacterium
AATCATAACCGGTTTAGTAAATTTAACTGGTGGTTCCGTTTCGGTGATGGGTTATGATGCAGTAACTCAGTACCGTACCGCAAGGAAACTATTGGGGTTATCTCCCCAGGAACTCAATTTTGATGTTTTTTTTACTATCGAAGAATTACTTACTCTACAGGCTGGTTACTATGGATTATCTAAATCTGAGTCAGTTGCCAGAGCAAATGCTATGCTCACCCAATTTGGTCTTACAGAAAAATCAAAGTCTAGGGCACGTGAACTTTCGGGTGGCATGAAGCGTAGAGTCCAGATCGCCAAGGCTCTGGTACATGATCCCCCTATCATAATTTTAGATGAACCGACAGCAGGGGTGGATATTGAGCTTCGCCACATGCTCTGGGAATACCTGAAAAAAATCAATGGAGAGGGGAAGACTATTCTCCTCACAACCCACTATATAGAAGAAGCAGAGCAGTTATGTGAAATGGTATCCATTATTGATGATGGAAAAATCATAGCTACGGATACTCCCGCAGCATTAACCCGGGACCATGGCATATCGGGGCTGGAAGTCACTTTATCAGAGCCGAATGGAAATCTGCAATTAGACAAGTGGAATTTTGAAATTCATGAGCAACATATTCATGTAGGTACAGACCATCCTGAAAAAGACATGGCAGATATCATTAGTCAGATCTCCAAACAGGGGTTAACCGTAGAAAATGTTCGAATTTGTCGAAGTTCACTCGAGGATGTATTTGTAAAACTGACAGGAAAATCTCTCCATGAAGATTTTGCAGAAAATGATACCATAGAGGTGCCCCTTGATGCTTAGTTCCGGGTTTTGGGTGATGGTGAGAAGGGAAGTAAAGCGGTTCCTCTTCCTTTATAGACAAACCCTGCTTCCAAGTATTATTTCTTCTGCTCTTTATATGATCGTTTTTGGCGAGTCTCTGGGATCGCGTATTGGTGACATTAAGGGGGAAGCCTATATTCATTTTATCATCCCGGGATTGGTGATGATGTCTGTGATTAATCCTGCTTATCAAAATTCTTCTTCTTCTATTATGCAGGCAAAATTTTTACGCTTTATAGAAGATATTCTGATTACACCTCTGAGTGGATTAGAAGTAAGTCTCAGTTATATTATAGGGGGAGCTTTGCGGGGGATTTTAAATGGTATCCTGGTAATAGTTCTAGGTTGGGTCCTAACAGGATTTACTCCTGAAAGTTATATACTTACTTTGATATACTTGATTACGGTAGCCTGGGCATTTGCCGGTGCAGGGGTCATAGTGGGAATATTTGCAAAAACCTGGGACAGCATCATGGTTTTTACAAATTTTATTTTTACACCGCTTATTTTTCTGGGTGGTGTGTTTTATTCCATTGATATGCTTCCCGAATTTTGGCGGAACCTTTCTATGGTGAATCCTCTTTACTGGATGATCAATGGATTACGATTTGCTACTCTGGGAATTGCGGACACATCCCACCAGTTATCTCTGGGAATTAGCTTCCTTTTCGCAGTGATATTCTCAACCATTGCATCTGTATTATTTTCCAAAGGGTATAGGATAAAATCCTGAAAACACCCTAATTTTTACCAGAGCCAAATAATTACTTAAACCAAAAAACTTTACTTGGGAGGAAAGTTATGACCTTAAAAGAGCAAATCATTAACGATATTGAGAGTACCCCAATCATTCTTTATATGAAAGGGACGAAAGAGCGCCCCATGTGTGGTTTTTCTGCACGGGTTGTCAGTATTCTCAATCAGCATTCTGTAGTGTATCAGGATGTAAATGTACTCTCTGATCCGGAAATCCGGGTGCAATTATCTGAATATTCTAATTGGCCTACCATTCCTCAGCTTTTCGTTAAAGGGGAGCTATTAGGAGGCTGTGATATTGTGATGGAGATGGAAGGTAAGGGAGAATTAGGAGGTGCTCTTCAGAAAGCAGGTACTTGATTACTTCCTTTTCCCCTTTGGAGGTCCTTTATACTCAAACCAGTCCTGTTGGGTGATTTCGTGGTAGTAGGAAACTTCTTCCTGTAAAATCTGAGCAGTTGAGTTTTTCACTGCAGCAATTTCAACACGAACCCCTTCGTTTTTCAGATAGCGCACTAATTCAACAAAATCTGAATCACCGGACATAATTATAATAGTATCTACCTTGGAGGATAATTGAGTAGCTTTAATAGATAAAGGAATATCTGCAGATTTATGACAGGGTACTACTGCTCCATAAAAATTTTCATGCAGCCGTTCTGCAAATTTTGATGATATAGACTTGCCTTCACGAAAATAGATGAGACGATTTAGTCCTCTACCATTGAGAAGCCTTGGTACCAATACATCAAAATTGATCATTGTATTGGTGGATTTTGACTCATCGTGAATGCTGCGTTCTATGTTATTTCCATCGCAGAGGATAGCAACGGATTGCGTAATTTGAATGGTTTCCATGAATGTATTTCCCTGATTTTGGGATATAAGTTACATAACTCAATCCTGACGAATTAAGGGAATAATTTCGTCAGCCGTTAGCAATTTGCCATTAGCCATTCGTCATTCCTAATTCGATATCAGTCATTAAATTTCAATCCTTAACTATTTACCAATCCCTTTTCCCTGCTTCCTGCTTCCTGCCTCCTGTTTCCTGTTTCCTGTTTCCTGCAACTTCCCATTGCAATTAGCTTTCCCAGCCTTCTAAATTTTCCACCCCTTTCATCAGGTCTATGAAACTATTTGACACCAAAATCATTGCTATTTCCAATCAGAAGGGCGGGGTAGGAAAGACTACCTCTGCTGTAAATATTGCCGCCTACCTGGCGGTGACAGAAACCCCAACCCTCCTTATAGACATGGACCCTCAGGCAAATGCAACCTCAGGAGTCGGGTTAGAGGTTGGTTCCTATAAAAAATCAATTTATGATGTAATAATAGGGAAAGCAAAAATCTCTGATGTGGTACAATCAACCGAGCTGGAATTTTTAGATATTGCCCCTTCCAGCGCACAATTGGTAGGCGCAGAAATTGAACTGGTGAGTTTGTTCTCCCGTGAGCTTATGTTGAAAGAATCTCTGGAGGATGTGGCGGGGAAATACAAATATATCATTATAGACAGTCCCCCTTCATTGGGATTGCTCACTATCAATGTACTCACCTCGGCCCATTCCATAGTGATTCCCATTCAATGTGAGTATTACGCTTTGGAAGGCCTTTCACAGCTGCTGAACACTATTCGTCTGGTGCAAAAGCATTTAAACAAGGATCTGGAGATTGAAGGAATCCTCATCACCATGTATGACCATCGTTTAAATCTTTCCCGCCAAGTGGTGCAGGAATTGCATGAATATTTTGGTGATAAAGTATATGAAACCTATATCAAACGCAATGTCAGATTAGGTGAAGCTCCCAGTCACGGCAAACCAATTCTGCTCTATGATGCCGCTTCCACCGGAGCACAAAATTATATGAATCTTGTGACAGAGTTCTTAAATCGTAATGGCTGATAAGCGCTTAGGTAAGGGATTGGAAGCCCTCATTACTTCTTATTCCACCGATGAAAAAAAAGGGCAATTAGATGGCGCTCTTCCCATTGATGTTATTGCTCCCAACCGGAACCAGCCCCGCCAGGAATTTGACGATGTAAAAATGCAGGAACTCATTGCTTCCATTCGTGAAAACGGAATACTGCAGCCTTTAACTGTACGGGAATCCACCACAGGGAGTTTCGAACTCATTGCCGGTGAGCGTCGGTTAAGGGCAGCAAAAGAAGCAGGGCTTGAAACAGTACCTGTTTATATACTATCTGTAGATGCAGATGTGGAAATGATGGAATATGCTCTGGTTGAAAATGTACAGCGAGTGGATTTGAATCCCATTGAAGAGGCAGAGGGCTATGCCATCCTCAGCGGTAAATATGATTTGTCTCAGGAAGACATTGCCAAGAAGGTAGGGAAGAGCCGTCCTGCTATTGCCAATAAGCTGCGTCTGTTAAAGCTTCCACCGGAAATTAAGGCAGGATTAAAAAGCGGAGATATTTCAAACGGTCACGCCAAAGCCTTATTAGGACTTAGAAAATCACTGCAAATGATTACCCTGTTTCATAAAATTGTAAAAGAAGGATTAAATGTCCGTCAAACCGAAAGTTTGGTGCAGGCTTTGGGAATATCCTCCGATAGGAAGACAGCCGTTAAGAAAGTAATCCCCCTTTCACCGGAAATCCAACAGGTAGAAACCAGTTTAAGAGAACTGTTCCAAACAAGAGTAAAATTGCAGAAGAGTAAAACAGGCAAAGGGAAGATTCAAATTGATTTCTCCTCAGAAGAAGACCTGGAACGCATTCTGGAAATTCTCAAATTAAATTAATTTAAAATTGTGCAAAAAATATTTGCCACAGCCTTTTAAAAACCTCTAATTTTATTAGCTGTCACCGAATTGAAAAAGAAGTATTACACGGTATTTTTTGCCTCTGAGAGAAATGACTACAGTCGTTCTTTTCAGCTGTCAAAACTCAGCCTGCGCTTCTTATCGCTTTTTGGAATCATACTCATTGGGTTAGCAATTCTGGGTGGCTTACGAATTGCAAATCAGGAACCTTTAACCCGCCAGTTAGGAGAGTTAAAGAACCAGCGCAATCTGATGAGAAATATCATCAATGACCTTAAATATGGCGGCTTATTGGATTCAACAAAATCCTATGCTGAATTTGTAGCTGCTTTTTATTTAACCAATAATTTGGATTTTCCTGACATTCCTCCTGTGAAGGGGTATGTGACTAAAGGAATGAATATTGAAGATAATCATTTAGGCATTGATGTGGCAGCACAGCATCGGGATGAGATAAAAATTCCTGCGGATGGGAAAGTGGTTTTTTCCGGAGTGAATGAACATTTGGGAAATACCGTCATCGTAACACATCCCGGTGGTTTTGTAACCGTTTATGGACATAACGATACCAATTTGGTGTCAGTGGGAGATGAAATTGCCAAAGGCAAAATCATTGCCAAAGTAGGAGATACAGGAATAAGTCAGGGGCCTCACCTGCATTTTGAAATTTGGAAAAATGATCAGGTATTAGATCCCAGAGATATTATACCTGAATATAAAGAGAAAGATGTTTCAATCAGATAAACCGGAAAGTAAAACCAGCTCCATTTTAGGGCCTGAACTTGAAATTCACGGAGATGTAAAAGTCTCCGGAAGTCTGCTCATATATGGAAAAGTTTTTGGAAATATCCAATCCAATGGTGCTGTAAGAACTGCGAACGGTTCAGAAGTAAACGGAAATATTTCCGCCAAAGACGCAACCATCGGAGGCAAAGTGGAAGGTGATCTGGAAGTGGAAAAAAAAGTGACGCTGGGAGATACATCATTGTTAAACGGAAATTTAAAAGCATCCATACTGACTATTGAGGAAGGCGCTAAATTCGACGGCGTATGCAATATGGTTAAAAATACACAACCTGCTAAATCAGAATCCTGATTAGCTCAATTAATTAATTATTTTTATTTTTTCACATCTTGGTTTTACATATCCAAAATGCCAAAAAAGTCACAGGACTGGTTAGCATATTCGGGGCTGGGAATTCAGATGGTAGTAACCATGCTGCTATGTCTGTGGTTGGGCAGCAAGGCAGAGGAGTATTTTTCTCTTCCGTCCCCATGGGGACAATTAGCAGGATTGTTTTTCGGAGTCTTTGCATCCATATATAATTTGATAAGATCAGTGTCTAAGTGATTTCTTTCTTTAAAAAATTAACCATTGAAACTCTCATCCTTCTTGCCGTTGGGATTTTCCCCTTTTTGGCCTGGGGAAGTGAGTATTGGTTTGAATTCCTCTGTGCTTTTTCAATCAGTTTATTAAATGCCATAGTGGGATATTATCTGGCTCTTTATGCCATCTCAAAGAAAAATGCAGAATTCTACAAAATAGTATATGGCGGGATGCTAGTCAGAATGGCATTCGTCCTGGGTTTCACCATTTATATGATTACCGCAAATTTTGTGGAAATGATCCCCTTTTTCCTGTCTTTAATGGTATTTTATGTCATTCATCAATGGACAGAAATTTCCGGCTGGCTGAAAGAACTACCATCACACAAGGTTCAAATTAATTAATGCAATACAGATTTAGTATAATTTTATATTCATTATTATTTCTTGCTGCACCCCTTATGGGTAAAGTAAAACATCATGCCCTGGATGAAGATAAATCCCACCAAGCTCCCGTTGAAGAAAATGGGCACGGCAATTCTCATCAGGGACATGATAATCATTACGGGCATGATTCCCACCATGGAACCTCGGACGATAGTCATGGTGATGGACATGGTGATCACGGACATCATCCTGAAAATGTTACAGGTGAAGTAATTATGCACCATATCCAGGATAATGAGGTATTTGAGATTTTTAACCCCTTGAATCCACTCCATCCTGCCATGGTAAGCCTGTCTCTCACATGGAAAGATATCAGCCCCAAATTAGCTGGTTATCTGGGATGGGTTTTTAACGGGAAAGAAGTGCTTAATGATGAGAATCAGTTATTTTTTACAAAACAGTCTATCATGATGTTGTTGGCTGCAGTGCTCATTATACTCTTTTTCACAGTGGGATATAAGAAGAACCGCAAAGTCCAAAGTGGCTTTGGCAATTTAATGGAAGTCTTTGTAGTCTTTATCCGGGATGAAGTGGTGTACCCAAATATGGGGGAAAAACAGGGGCGCAGATTTCTGCCTCTGATTCTCACACTTTTCTTTTTCATCGTTACCCTGAACCTGTTGGGGCTTGTTCCCGGTAGTTCAACGGCAACAGCTTCCTGGAGTGTTACCGTAGGTTTAGCCCTGATCACCTTTTTTACCTATATTCTCTTTGGGAATAAGGATTTCTGGAAACATATTTTTGCCACACCGGGAGTTCCCGCCTGGCTGCTGCCCATAATGATTCCTGTTGAGCTTATCGGGCTGCTCACCAAACCATTTGCACTTTCCGTAAGATTACTTGCAAACATGAATGCAGGACATATTATCATCCTGGCATTTTTGGGTATAATTATTAATGTAAAATCCTACTGGGTTGCTTTGGGTTCTGTACCCATGGCATTGGCCATTAATATGCTGGAAATATTCGTGGCATTTTTACAGGGGTATATTTTTTCATTACTGTCATCTATATTTATCGGGATGGCAGTTGTAGAACACGAACATCACTAATAACATAAAAGGAGAAACATAAAATGGATTCAGTTTTTGCAGCTTATCTTAGTGCCGGTCTCGGTGCAGGTTTAGTTACAATCGGAGCTGGAATTGGAATTGGTAAAATTACTGCTGCTGCTGCAGAAGCAACAGGCCGCCAGCCTGAAGCCGCAGGTGATATCAGAACAACTGCCCTCATCATGTCAGCATTGATCGAAGGTGTGGCATTGTTTGCTGCCGCTACCTGCTTTCTGCTTCAGGGTAAGTAAATCAACTAAAAAGAGAGAAACATGTTAGAAGTTCATGGTGGATTACTGGCTTGGACGGTAATTACATTTTTAATCTTATTGGTAGTCTTGAAAAAGATTGCCTGGGGTCCGATTATTTCCGCTCTTGAAAATAGAGAACAGGAAATAAAAGATGCCCTGAATTCTGCTGAAAAAGCCCGGGAAGATGCAGAAAAAGCATCCCGTGACTATGAAGATTTGGTGAAAAAAGCCAAAGCTGAAGCACTACAAATTGTAGCAGATGGGAAAGCAGCTGGAGAGAAGGTTAAAAGTGATATAGAATCCGCTGCCAATGAAAAGGCAGATGCAATCATTACAAAAGCAAAAGACCAGATTGAAGCTGAGCGGAAAAAAGCCATTCAGGATATCCGTGCCTCAGTTGTGGAGTTATCAATGGATGCTGCCGCAAGAGTCATTGAAAAAAATCTGGATTCTGATGATAATCGTAAATTGATTGACCAAGCCATCGAAGGAGTCGGACAAGCATAATGGCAGCTAAACAGACAATGGTACGCAGGTACGCAGCTGCCTTGTATAATGTTGCTGTTCAACAGGGAGATGTGAGAGAAGTGAGCAAACGGCTTACCTATATCAGGGATGTGCTGAAAGCAGTTCCCGTTTTTGGTCAGCTGTTGTTGACGCACAGAGTATCTTCTGCGGATAAACTCAGCATTCTTAAAAAGGTGTTGGGAGATTCTGTTTCAGAATTGGAAATAGATATCATTTCACACTTACTAGAGGATGGACACTTCATACTTTTCAATGCAGTAGTGAAACGCTTTGAATATCTGGTGGAGTCAGACTCGAATATGGTTCAGATTCAACTCACTACAGCGCATAAAATATCAGAGGAGGAAGTTCAGACTTTTTCCGACAGAATTGAGGCTCAGTTGAGCAAATCCGTATCCATGCACAGAGAGTTAGATCCCTCTCTGATAGGTGGGGTGAAACTCAGAGTAGGAAACACCCTCATAGACAGTTCAATATCCGGAAGACTACAGAAGCTTCGGGATACACTGGTACAAGTATAAGCAATTTATGGGAGACAAAATGGAGATAAAAACAGACGAAATCACCTCGTTATTGAAACAACAGCTTAGTGAATACAAAGTTGATATTGATGTTTCTGAAGTAGGTGAAATTATCATGGTGGGTGATGGAGTTGCCCGTGTCAGTGGACTTGAAAATGTAATGAGTTCAGAGCTGGTTGAATTGCCAAATGGTGTATATGGTATGGCGTTGAACCTGGAAGAAGACAATGTGGGTCTGGTACTTTTTGGAGACAGCCGACTTGTGAGAGAAGGTGACCTTGCCAAGCGAACCGGTAAAGTGGTCGAAGTTCCTGTTGGACCTGAAATGTTGGGCAGAGTGGTAAACCCTCTGGGGCAGCCAATAGATGGAAAAGGGGCTGTCAATGCGAAGGATTCTTTACCTGTGGAGCGGAAAGCTTTAGGGGTAATGGCCCGCCAACCCGTTAAAGAACCTCTTCAGACAGGGATCAAAGCTATTGACTCTATGATCCCCATCGGCCGTGGCCAGCGGGAATTGATTATTGGTGACCGCCAGACGGGTAAAACAGCAATTGCAATCGATGCCATTATTAATCAGAAAGAGACTCATCAGGGTGATTCCCCTGTGTATTGTATTTATGTAGCTATTGGTCAAAAAGCTTCAACCGTTGCCGGTATTGTTGCTGAGTTGGAGGCCAATGGAGCTATGGAATATACAACGGTAGTTGCATCCAATGCTTCTGAAGCTGCTCCCTTACAGTTTATCGCACCTTATGCCGGTTGTGCTCTTGGTGAATATTTCAGAGATAACGGAAAACATGCTCTCATCATTTATGATGATCTCTCCAAACAGGCCACAGCCTACAGACAGATGTCTTTGGTACTGCGCAGACCTCCCGGGCGTGAAGCATTCCCCGGTGATGTTTTCTATCTGCACAGCCGTTTACTGGAAAGAGCATCTAAACTTTCTGACAAATTAGGTGGTGGTTCTCTCACTGCCCTCCCAATCATTGAAACGCAGGAAGGTGATGTATCAGCATATATCCCTACTAATGTAATTTCAATTACCGATGGTCAGATATATCTTGAAAATAACCTCTTCAACTCCGGTGTGAGACCTGCTATTGATGTAGGGTTATCCGTTTCCCGTGTAGGTGGAGCGGCACAGATCAAGGCAATGAAAAAGGTTGCAGGAACCCTCAGGCTCGACCTGGCACAATACCGCGAACTGGAAGCCTTTGCAAAATTCGGCTCAGATTTGGACAAAGCGACCCTGGCACAGCTTACCCGTGGGGAACGAATGGTAGAGATTTTGAAACAAAATCAGTATGTACCTATGTCGGTTGAAAATCAGGTAGCCATCATTTATGCAGGTGGCCAGGGAATGTTGGATGATATTGAAAATGATAAGGTAAGAGAGTTTGAAACCGGTCTTCTTGATCATCTTAAAGCAAATCATGCAGATATTTTGGAATCTATCAAATCAACCGGGGAAATTTCTGATGAAACAGGTGAGAAACTTAAAGCTGCAATTGAAGATTTCAAAAAGGGATTCTCAGCGTAAATAATGGCAAATCTAAAGGATATACGAAACCGGATTAAATCGGTTAAATCCATCCAGCAGGTGACTAAAGCCATGAAAATGGTGGCTGCCGCAAAAATGCGCCGTGCCCAGGAAAATATGGAAAAGGCACGACCCTATTCAACACGGCTGTCTGAAATGTTGGATACCCTCATTCCTGAAATTGACAGAAATCTCATGCCTGAATTGAATGTCCGCCCGGTTCATAAAACCCTGTTTGTTGTCGTTACTGCAGACAGAGGTATGGCTGGCGCATTCAATACCAATATCCTGAAGGAAGCTCATCAGGAAATTGATGCTGTAGGTAAGGAAAATGCTCACATAATCTGTATAGGAAAGAAATCAAACAGCTATTTTAAAAATCGTGAATACCCCATTACTGCAGAGTTTATAGATTTTTGGAGTGACCTGAATTATGATATGGCAATGAACATCGGTGCAGATATTATCTCCAGATTTGTGAAGGGAGAAGTGGACAGGGTAAAGGTTATCTACAATCGTTTTGTAAATGTGGCTCGTCAGGAAATCAGAAATGAGACTTTTCTTCCCATGAGCTATGATCCGGAAAAAAAGGAAGTACCCTACCAACCGGAGCGATTATTCGAACCTTCCCGGGAAGAAGTAGTAAAGGCTATTATTCCCCGATACCTGAATACACAGATTTGGCAATATTTGCTGGAATCAAATGCATCAGAACAGGCAGCACGAATGATGGCTATGGAAAATGCAACTACCAATGCTCGGGATATGATTAAGGATTTAACATTACAATTTAATAAAGCGCGTCAGACAGCTATTACCACAGAGATGCTGGAAATTGTCAGCGGCGCAGAAGCACTGAATTAAGAGAGGATATATACATGTCTGAAATCGGAAAAGTAACACAGGTTATGGGCGCAGTAGTAGATGTGGCATTTGAAGATGGCCACCTGCCTGAAATTATGAATGCTCTGGAAATTAACAGAAATGGTGAGGGTAATTTGGTTCTGGAAGTTGCCCAGCATTTGGGTGACAGTATAGTGAGAACCATTGCTATGGACACCACTGACGGTATCACCCGCGGACAAAAAGTTGCAGATACCGGTAATCCAATTTCTGTACCAGTAGGGCAGGAAACCCTTGGAAGACTTTTTGATGTCTTAGGTAACACTATTGATGAAAAAGGTGGCTGCGAAACTAAGGATACATTCCCCATTCACCGTGCTGCTCCTCTTCATAAAGATTTATCAACTACAAAAGAAGTACTGGTAACAGGTATTAAAGTGGTTGATTTGATGGAACCCTATACCCGCGGTGGTAAAACAGGATTATTCGGTGGTGCCGGTGTCGGGAAAACGGTACTCATTCAGGAACTTATAAGAAACATTGCTACAGAGCACGGTGGCTACTCCGTATTTGCCGGTGTGGGAGAAAGAACCCGTGAAGGAAATGATTTGTACAATGAAATGACTGAATCCGGTGTGATTGATAAAACCACCATGGTTTTTGGTCAGATGAACGAACCACCGGGGGCACGACTCAGAGTCGCTCTTTCCGGATTGGCAATGGCAGAATATTTCCGGGATGAAGAAGGCAGAGATGTACTTCTTTTTATTGATAATATATTCCGTTTCACTCAGGCAGGATCAGAAGTGTCAGCACTTCTTGGAAGAATGCCTTCTGCCGTGGGATATCAGCCCACTCTGTCCACTGAGATGGGAGACTTGCAGGAAAGAATTACCTCTACCAATAAAGGATCAATCACTTCTGTACAGGCTGTTTATGTTCCTGCAGATGATTTGACTGATCCTGCACCTGCAACTGCATTTGCCCATTTGGATGCAACCACCGTATTGGAACGAAAAATTGCTGAGCTGGGTATTTATCCTGCGGTTGATCCTCTCCTGTCCACATCTCGGATTATGGACCCACGCGTTGTAGGGGATCGTCATTATGGTGTTGCCAGAAATGTGCAGTCTGTTCTTCAGAAATATAAAGATTTGCAGGATATTATTGCAATTCTGGGTATGGATGAATTATCTGACGAAGATAAACTCACCGTATCAAGAGCCAGAAAAATGCAGAAGTTCATGTCACAGCCCTTCTTTGTTGCTGAACAGTTTACCGGTGTCGCCGGAAGATATGTATCCATGGAAGACACAGTGTCCGGTTTTGAAGCCATCCTGAATGGTGAGGGTGACGAATATCCTGAAAATGCATTCTCCTATGTTGGCTCTTTTGATGAAGTAGGCGAAAAAGCAAAATCCATGGCTGAGGCATAAAGTTGGCACAGACTTTCCAAGTTGAGATTATCACTCCCACCAGTCACTTTACTGAGACGGATGTGAGTTATGTTCGTGCTGAATCAGTTGATGGTCAGTTTGGTGTCATGTCTCATCATACACCGGCAACCATTGCCCTTGGCATTGGTGCAATCAAATTAGTGAAAGATGGAAAAGACACCTTCTACGCTACCAGTGGCGGGTTTGCAGATATCCAAACTGATTCCGTTCTCTTACTGGTAGAAACTGCTGAAAAAATGTCTGGTATTGACAAGGATAGAGCAGAAGCTGCTCATAAAAGAGCACTTGAAAGATTGCAAGACAATACCATGGATAAAGCCAGAGCAAAAGCTTCACTGGCTCGTTCAAAGAACAGACTGAAAATACTCACCAACTAATTTCTAATATTATAGGAATCCTCCTGAATTCGGTTATTCCGAAGCGGGCGAATTCCATAAAAAAGGTAAAGAATGCAGGAACCTTTTTGAAATTAGCTTCGTATATATGAGACTTGTAAAATAAGGAGAACTATGAAAAATTTGTTACTATATTGTATTGCAGTTTTATTTGCTGCAGGTTGTGCAAAAAAAGAAAACATCACTCCTGAAGCTGTAGAGATTATTTCTCCTGTTGCAGAAAAGGTTGACAGCTCACTAATTAATATTGAAACAACTGCTCCTATAAATACAAATCCTTCAGAAGATTTAGAATCAAACTTATCCAATACTATCGGCACAGATTCCCCTGAAGAGGTAGAGGAAAAACCATTTGGAGTTCATGAGGATGCAGAGGGTGAAGTTGAACCGGAAAATGAGGAGAGCAATTATATATCGGAACCTCAGACTTCTTTGAAGAAAGATCTGGATTTTGACCAACTCCTTCCTGATTCAATTTGGACAGAATATATGACAAAGCGGGGTGACTATCTTTCACTCATCGCCTATAATGAGTATCAAAATGCTAATGAGTGGCGCAGAATTTATGAATGGAATAAAAAGCATTGGGAAGAAAAAGGAATTGGCCCTGATAAAGATAATCCCAATTTTATTTATCCTTATAGAGAATTGGACCTGAAGAAACCGGCTCATGATGCAATTGAATGGGCGTATGATCATTACATTCATGTGGTAGATGATGGTGAGACTCTTTGGTCCATCGCCAAACAGGAATATGGAGATGAATTGGCATGGGTAGTGTTATTCTGGGATAATGATAAACTATTAGACAGCCATGACGGAAAACTCCTCCCCGGCATGGAATTGAAAATCCGCTCAGAGCTTTGGCCTGAGTTGGATTAACCTCCTCCTCCAAGAAGAGAAAAAGGGCAGGATTTCCTGCCCTTTTTATTTTAAATCAATTTCTGAAAATAATATGTTCTTTCTGTATCCATTTGCTGCAGGCATAAAT
This sequence comes from Fidelibacterota bacterium, assembly GCA_030747125.1. Taxonomy (GTDB): domain Bacteria; phylum Fidelibacterota; class Marinisomatia; order SCGC-AAA003-L08; family D37C17; genus D37C17. Next base: position 13,736 of record JASLLI010000029.1, read on the forward strand.
CCCCATTGCAGCATACAGGAAGGAAGAAATGAAAACCAGGCTGAAGGGCAGAAATTCACCTGTACCTGCAATAGCTTCCTTACAGGCAAGAGATACATTGATTATGGGAATGAGTGAAGTGGTAAGATTTAAATGAATTCCCGGAATCAAACTGCCGATTAACACAGGAAAAATGACTGCAATATTTAAAGGAGTAATTATACTCTGGGCTTCTTTAAATGATTTGGCATAAATGGAAAGAATCAGAAGTAGAGCAGCAAACAATAAGGTAATGGGTATCATTAAGGATAAAATCAATATTACGGTTGAAGGTTGTAGAATATCAGAGACGATGGCGTGAAGTTCAGGGGGAATTTCATCTACAAACTGAAGACTTACAAAAATTCCCAGTAAGGATACCACTGAGGATAATAATCCTGAAAGGGTGATTACCCCAAATTTTCCATAGAGTATTTCCATGCGGGATGCAGGAGCAACCAGCAGAGTTTCCAGTGTACCGCGTTCCTTCTCCCCAGCCCCAAGGTCAATGGCAGGATACATAGCACCCATAAAACAGAAGAGGATGAATATGTAAGGGAGCATTCCTCCTATAGTTTTCCCCAACCTTTCCCTTGCTGTGGCAAGATCAGTTTCCACAATTTTAACAGGGTCAGAAAATTCTTCTGTTAACCTTAAAGTGCGTAACCTCTCCAATCGAATGTCATGTGCATAAGCGTCAATTTTTCCACTGATTCTCTTTTTTATTATTTTTACCATTTCATCTTCAGTCTTAAAATGAAGATAAATCATGCCACTTTTATGTGCTTCAATTTTAGATGGAAATCCCGTCTCTGCACCAAGGGCAATGTCCAGACTGTCCGTTTTAATGAGGGAATCTGCTTCTTCAAATGAAGCAATTTTATAAATGGCAATGCTGGTATCAGAAAGAAAATCCCTGGATAGTTCTGCAGGAAAATCCTTCCCCACTATGGCTACCTTCAACTGCTTTGCCTGTTCCTTTTTCATGATATTCATTTGAATGGTTGTCACTCCGCCGATTAGCAGCGGGAATACTATCATGGGAAACACCAGCATGAAGAACATGGCTTTCCTGTCGCGAACGGTGTCCTTTAATTCTTTATTGAATATGGTAATAATTCGATTCATGCAGTTTCTCCCGTTAAGCGGATGAATTCCTCTTCCAGGGTATCTTCTTTCATATTGGATTCAAATTCTGAGTAAGAACCGTTGTAAAAGAGCTCCCCGTTATGGATGATGGCAATGTCATCACAGAGGAGTTTCAATTCACCAAATCGGTGCGTTGAGAAAATAATCGTCTTTCCTTCATCTTTACAGCGTTTTATAAGTTCTACAATATTTTTTGAAGTTAAAACATCCAGGCCTGATGTTGGTTCATCAAAAATAACTACATCAGGATTATGAATAACAGTGCGGGCAATATTAACCTTTTGCTTCATACCTGTACTGAGTTTACTGATGCGTCTGTCTGCGAAGGAGTGCATGTCTAAAAGAGAAAACAACTCATTTTTTCGATCTGTATAATGAGGTTTACTCATTCCATAGAGGTCAGCATAGTATTGCACCATTTCTTCTGCAGTGAGGCGATCATAGAGACCTGTGTTGCAGCTGAGGAATCCCAATTTCTGTCGGGTTTCCAATGGAGATTTTTCAACATCATATCCGGCAACGGTGATGTTTCCTGCAGAGGGTTTCAGCATAGTAGCAATCATTCGCAGGGTGGTGGTTTTCCCTGCACCATTGGGACCGATGAGTCCAAAAATTTTACCGGGATGGCATTCAAAACTTACCTTGTCAACGGCAATAACCTTGTCAGGGGGTGCAAAGGGAGAAGCGAGCTTTCTTCCGCCGGTGAATTGTTTGGTTACTGTATTTACCTGAATCATGAGTATATCTCTATTGCTTTCGGCAGCATTTTTACCGTGATGGGAGTTGAACCTAACATCTCACCATCAATATTTAAGATTTCATCCTTTTGGGGAATGAGTGAAAATTCAGAAGTTTGATAATATTCTACTTCTGGTTCATCAATATGGGTGCCCTTAAATAATTTGGGTAGAATCTGTAACAGCCTTCCACGGCTGACCCCCGAACGGACAACTAAAACATCAATAAGCCCGTCATCCAATTTAGCTTTGGGAGCCATTTTCATGCCTTTGCCTACATGGAGTGAGTTACAGGCGATGATGAAGGTAAATTCATCTTCAATTTTCTTGTCATCCATTAATAAGGCAGCCGAGCGGATGCGCTGACGCATGACTTCAATGATGCTGATGATGGTATAGCGATTGGTCCCCAACCAGCGGTGCCGTTCGGCATTCCGGCCTACATCCGTTACCAATCCCCATCCAATCACATTCATGGCATATTTCACAACATGGCTCACCTCAACCCGGGCGGCATCCACAATGCGGGTATTCCCCTGAATAATTGCCTTTGCAGCTTTGATGGGGTCAGTAAGTTCCAGGTCGTGCATATAGGAATTTCCAGATCCACCGGGAATGATCCCAATGGGTATTCTCTGTTTATCCGGACGGGAGAGCATCCCGTTCACCACTTCATGCAGGGTGCCGTCCCCTCCAATGGCCAAAAACCCGTCAAATTCAGAAAAGTCTAATTGATGTGCTAAATCCTGAGCATGACCCGCGTAAGTGGTTTCAATTACAAAGAGATCCACTTCCTCCGCTTCAAAAAGAGGCTTAACCCTGTTTAATAACCGGGGACCCAGTTTCTTTCCACCATGTGGATTAACCGTAATTACATATTTCATTAATGAATCTCCTTAATCCAGAAACCGAATTGCTAAAGGATAGCGGTATTTGACACCTTCGTTGGCTTTTATGCCGGCAATTATGATGATGATAAAATCAAAAATTGCCAAACCAATCACAATTGGAATTCCAATCAAAACAATGCATAACAGTCCCGCTCCTATAAAATAAAGAGTCATACTGATTTGGAAATTAAGCACCTCCTTTCCCTGGTCGGCAACCAGTGGAAGTTCATCCCTTTTAATAAGCCAAATAATTAAAGGAGCTAAAATATGCCCTAATGGGAATACACATCCCGTATAAGCGCTGAAATGACTGAGCATTGCCCAGGTTCGTTCATCCTTATTAGGTGAAAGGGAATTGATGGATGTTTCAGCTTTCTGCAAAATTGACTCCTGATAGGTTAATATAATTTAGTGTTTGGAGGTTGTTACTTCCTTCAATTTCATTACCAGATTCCCCACATTGGTTTTCAGCTCGATTTTTACAGGCAGTTTATGCGCATCATCAGATAGCCAGACACGCATCTCTCCATTATTTTTCAACAGCGGAGTACCATCTGCTGATACAGGTTCAATCCGCAGACAATTATAATTTCCTGCCGGTACCTGAACTGATTCCCTGCCGGTGATATTTACTTCCACTTGTTTCACCTTTTTCCTGCCATAGGATAAAAATGAATAACTTTCACCCGGATTTAAAAGAAGAGTTCGCAGATAATAAATGAAAGCGGTAGGCTCAAAAACTTTACCGGGGATATGTCTGTTGGTAGTTCCTGAAATGGCGAGACTGTCACCCAAAATGGTTGCCTCATGATTTTTATGGTAATTCCCTTCTCTTATAGATTGTTGAATTTTGAGTAAGGAAAAGGATTCAGGATTCACCCATGAATGAACCTCATCTCTCACTTTGTACACCGCATCTAAAAATGAATTGGTATACACTTTGGTAGTCTGCAGGTAAACCCGTTCTCCATTCAGGGAATCTGATTTGAAGGATAGTTCTGCATATCCTGCAGGTAAGAAACGGAAGCCGGCATTATACTTCAATATTTCACCATCGAAGGGGGATGCCCATAGACTACCAATAAAAAGGATGTATTGCAGGAGATACAGTTTAGTCATTGAACAGAACTTTACAAATATTTTCAGCAGCACCTTCCTGTGTGTTGACAAATGATGCCATTTCATTTTTTCTAGAGCGTAATTCATCTTTATTGTCTAACAGAGTGAGAAACCGGAAGAATTCATCACCAGATTCGATATGATAAGAGAGGTTCGCATGTTGTAGCTCAACTGCAAAATCAACTATTTGATAATTTGGGCCATGGCTTATAATGTTATAATAAACGGCAGGCTCAATGACAGAATGTACCCCTGCACCGAAACCGGCACCAATATAAGCAAGATCAGAATAGGCATACAGCTCAGGGAGAATACCAACAGTATCAATAATAAGGGATATACACTCTGGCCTATTCATTCCCTCTGAATAAAAATCCGGGAAAAAATTATTTTTTTTCAAGATGGAATTTAGTTGGGAAACTGTTGAATGATCCGTTTCGTGAGGTACCACGATCAGCTTAATATTTTTTTCTCTCATGGTTCTGTCACCTTCGGGGAAGGCTTTTTTCAATCCTTTCAACAGGATTGGATAATCTGAGGGAATAACAGATCCTAAAATGATAGTATGAGACTCTTTGAAACTTTCAGAAAGCTGTCCTCCGGAATTATCCTTTTTCCTTTCCAGAACTCGGTCTAATCTGCTGTCTCCTGTTACGGATATTTTTTCCGGGGTAGTGATATTACTTAAATTGTCTTTTAATCTATTTGAACTGGTTGTTATCTGATCAAAATATTTAAGAAGATAGGAAAAAAAATATCCGGCTAAACCTGGTGAATAGTGACCTTCCCTGTAAAAATTGGCATTTACCAGTACCGTTAGGATATTCATTTTTTTGGCACTGATAATATGGTGGGGCCAGAGATCATTGCGGGTAATAATATAGTATTCAAAGTCCATTTTAACAAAAAATGATCGGGCAGCCCAGGGGAAATCCAGAGGATGGTAACAGGCAGCATCCGTAAGTTCATTTTTCAGAGCTTCTTCATAGAGAGTGGGAGAGGAAAAGGTTAAGAGAAGAAAATATTTATCCCGGTCAATCAGTCGTAGCAGAGGAATAATCTGTTCATATTCACCCTTCGAGGCAGCATGTACCAACACCACTTTCTTTCTATTTTCATTATAGATGGAAAGAGCATTTTTTATACTTTTCTTTTGGTTAAGCAAATGATGCCTGGCTTTTGGATGAAAGAGGGCAATGAGAGGAAGCAGCCCCCAAAGCACAGGGGAGAGAAGTACATAGAGAAAATATAGCAGCATATCCTATTTTGAATTCAGGATAAAGTCTGCAAATTCCCTGAACGCCCCCATACCTCCGGGGCGGGTTGTAACAAAATCGGGGGTGAATTTGTCCAGGATGGGACTGTTGGCAGCCATGGCAGAAAGCCCTACTTCAGCAAGGACTTCCAAATCATTTACATCATCACCAATGAAAGCAACTTCCTCCATGGATACGCTATATTTTTTTGCAAGGTAGCGCATGCGTTTTAATTTTTCATGTTCATCTACATACACCTCTTCAATGCCCAGTTTTGCTGCCCGGGCTTTTACAATATCAGAGTTTTCTCCTGTTAAAATAGCCACAGGGATCCCTGCCTTTCTCAGCATTGCTGTTGCCATACCGTCATAGGTAGAAAATGACTTCATCCTTTCCCCTTCAGGGGTAAAATACATTCGTGCGTCTGTCCAGACGCCATCAATATCCGTACCGATAAATTTAATATTTTTTGCTTTGGCTTTTAGTGCGTCCACTGAATATCCTCTTCCTTTAGCACTTCGTCTTCTAAGATATCTCTAACCGTTGTTTTGCCGATTACTTCCCCCATTTTAGCAGGGGAAATACCTGTGCCGGGGCCTTTTGTTGTAAGCATTTCTGAGGTAATTGGTTCTCCGGATTTGATGGGTCTCAACGACACAAGAGATTTTGAAAGTTTTCGGAAAACCGGTAGTTCTGATTCCTGAATTTGTTTATCTGAGCTACCCAAGGCTTCTTCTACTGCACGAATATCCCGCACTAATTTCGCAAATCCCTGGGGTTCCAATGAGGCTGCATGGTCACCGCCTTTCATAGTTCTGTCTAAGGTGAAATGGCGTTCAATTATTCTGGCTCCCAACGCTACTGCAGCTGAGGAGATTGCTATACCTAACTCATGCCCGGAATATCCCACTACTGCATCAGGGAACTCCTTGGTAAAGGATTTGAGCACATTCAAATGTAATTCTGAAAAATCTGTAGGATAGGTGGAGGTACACTGAAGGATGGCAATATGTTCATTCCACTTTTTCACAGTTGTATATGCTGATTTAACCATCTTCAAATCTGCCATACCTGTTGAGAGTATTATGGGTTTCCCCAGTTTAGCTGTATGCTCTAAAAGGGGTAGGTTGGTGAGGTCAGCAGATGCCATTTTAAAAAAGGTCATTCCCAATTCATTTAAAAAGTCAATAGAGTCCTCATCCCATCCTGAAGCACTGAATATGATATCATGGTCACTACAGTACCGAAAGATTGTATGATAGTCCTCATCGGAAAGTTCTAAAACTTTTTTATGTTCACCGTAAGTTTTACCAAAACTGTTGCGGTTATCGTAGGGCATTTCCATCCCTTCCTTAGTGAGGATCCGGGTCAGACTACGCTTCTGGAATTTCACAGCATCTGCACCACAATCCTTCGCTTTGGAAATCAGTTCTTTGGCAATATCAACATTACCCTGGTGGTTGATTCCAATCTCGGCAATGATAAAGGTTGGGTGGTTTCCACCTACCTGTTTTTGTGCTAATTGTATTTCGGGCATTTTAATTCCTAAGTTCAATTGGTCATGTGAATTTAGTGGCGGGTCATTAGTCAATTGTCATTCATTGAAAGGAGTAATAACCATATATTGGTTTCATATAACTTGAAGCTTGTAATCTAAAGCTTTTCACATATACTCTAAAAACTAACAACTATTAACTATCAACTATTAACTATTAACTAATTACAGTCACTTGCTTTTTAAAATTGCTCCCGTTTCAACGGCTAAAATTCTGGGGAGGTGGACTGCAATTTGCCGCCAGCTGTTGCCTTCATTATCACTCATCCACAGTGAGCCGGAGGTAGTGCCAAAATACACACCTACATCTTCATGACAGTCTGTTGCCAGTCCCTGGCGGAGTACGGTAAACCAGGCATTCCGCATGGGAAGCCCAATATCCTGTCGGAACCAGGAATCTCCACCATCATGTGAACAATATAAGGCAGGCTGCCCTTCCGGGCTCACCCGCGACCAAGCTTCGTTCCCGTCAATGGGGAATACCCAGATGGTGTCTGGTTCTCCGGGATGTACTGCAATAGGGAAGCCTATATCCCCAATATCTCCCGGCATATTATCGCCGATTCGTTCCCACTTCTTCTTTGGTCTGTCCAACCGATAAATACCGCAATGGTTCTGCTGAAAAAGTCTCTCCGGTTTAAATGGATGAAAAATGACTGAATGAGGGTCATGGCCAAATTCAGGAGACCCGTTTAGGTAGTCAGATTTGACTCCTTTATTCAAGGGTTGCCAGGAATCGCCCTGGTCAGTGGTGACAAACACACCACCGTAAGACATTCCGATGGTTATATTGTTTTTATCATTGGGATCAATAAGAATGGAATGCAGCTTGGGAATTTTTGGGTAGCCTTCAGGGCTGGGAGCTGTCCATTTTTTCCAGTCTGCTGCATTGTTGAAACCGTCAACGGATTTCCATGTATCACCATTGTCTTCTGATCTGAAAAGTCCCTGAGGTGAAGTGCCGGCATACCAGACTTTGGCTTCACTGTCATGTCCCGGGGCTAAGAAGAAAGTGTGGTTTACTTCCCGCTTCCCTTTGGAGAATACCGGAGGCTTTGAAGCAGGTTTCCAGGTTTTGCCAAAATCGGTGGAGCGGTATATATTTGCTCCTGAAATCCGGGAATTTACCGATGCCAACAGCGTTTTATTATTCCTGTGATCAAGTACAAGATGATGGATGACAGAACCTAAAAAATGAGGTCCGTTTACATCCCAATGTCGTCGTTCTGCATCAGAGTAATAAAGGAAAGCACCTTTATCTGTTGCAACCAAGGTGATTAATTCAGAAATTTCTTCGCGAAGATATATTAAGGCAGGCTTTTCTGCCACCATTACCATGGATTTTCTCCAAAATTAGTCTGTGAATATATCACTATCCAAAGGGAGGGAAAAATAATTTAGTTTATAGATTAGAAAATTCAGAGGATCGGTTATAAGAGGCAGGAGATCGGGGGTCGCTCACCGATATACGAGGAACTTACCTACATGGTCCTACCCTCCATTTCTTTGTATTGTTGAACTTGTGGCTTGCAATTTACAGCCATCAGCAAAGATCCAATAGACAGCTGCTACATTATGACAAGGGTCTGCGGTAGTATTCGAAAGGAGTTT
>JASLLI010000002.1 GCA_030747125.1 Fidelibacterota bacterium
TATCGGAGTACAAAATTAATGAAACTATCACTCATACCCTTAATTTTCAGTTTCTCCTTATTTAGTCAAACCGTTTCAGACTTTGCCTATACTGGTGCCAGAGCAGGAGCGCTGGCCGGAGCGGCAACTTCTATAAAAGGCAATGAAATGAGTATATATCACAACCCTGCTGCTATTGCCGAAACGGAAGGAAACTTTATTTCTGCAGGAGGAGGTCATTTATACGGTTTTACCTGGCTGCCTACCTATCAACTATCCCTCCTAATGCAAAATCCATTATTTGGGAAAATCGCAATTGGAATTCAAAAATTGGAAGCCAAATACAATGGAACTTCCCTCTCAAATGAAACTGCAATTTCTTTGGCATCAGGCATTGACTTACAGCATGACAGGAACTCCCGTTTATCTGTGGGAGGAACAGTGAATTACCTTACATGGGAGTTAGGAAAATCTGCCGGTGTCAGCGGTGACGGTTCTGATGGAATTGATGGAGGAGAATTGCAGGCTGTTTCTTTGGATTTAGGAGCCTTAGCTTCTCTTCGGGGGAAGTACCGCTTTGGTGTTTTTTTAAAAAATGCGAGTAATTCTCAAATTGGGAAAAACTTATCTGCCCATTCACTTCCTCGCAGAATGAACGCAGGTATCAGTTACACACCCATTCCACACCTTACTACAACCATAGTCTCTGAGCAGTTTCTGGGTAGAGATGACCTCCAGATTAAGGGAGGTGTTTCTTACCAATTCAAAAAAGGTATAGAGTTAAATATCGGGGCACAATCCAATCCAAACCGTATAGGTGCAGGGGTTAGCATAGACCAGGAAATGGGGAGACAAACCATTCGAATGATATATGGTCTGCTGAGCCATCCCGTCCTGCCCCTCACCCATCAATATCAGATAGGCATCACCTTTTGAAGCATTCCATACTACTTGTATTTTTTACTTTAGGATTAGCTTTTAGCGGAAAAATAAATCTGAATACAGCATCTGCTGATGAGTTGGCTGTTCTGCCTTTATCGGAAACCCAGATTTATTCCTTAATAGACTATCGGGAAAGCCAGGGTTACTTTAACTCTTTATATGAGCTTTCAAAAATATCCGGGTTTAACACTACTCACATTCATGCTATTCGTAAATCCGTTACGGTAGCACTCCCCTCTCAATCAACCTTTGAAAAGGATATGCAGCGTGCATCCTATAAACTTGGACAATGGATTTCAAACGAAGGCAGCACAGAAGGGCTGTCTGAAGTCTGGTTAGACAGGTTTTACGAACCGCAAAATGTAAATGAAATGAACTATGACGATCTCATGCTGCTGCCAAATTTGAGCCCTGTAGATGTTACGGCGGTGCTCCTGCAAAAGGAACGAGGTTATATTAAAGGGACCTTTGAATTGAAAAACTCCCCAGGGATCAGTTATTGGGGATATAAAAATTTGGTGGACTTTGTCCGTTTTGAGAATAAACCAGCAGATGAATCTCCCTTTCATATTCGAATAAATTCATTGGTGCGTACCATTCCTATCACTTCAAATCCTGATGATGAAGGAACTGTTTCAGCTTTTAAAGACAGCAGCCGGCCTGAGCAGTTTCATAAAGTCTCATTTACTACGGTGAATAATTTAAAAGGGGGATATTCATATCACAGATATATGGGACAGCCCCGGGATGTTTTTACGGAAAAACTTTTTCTCTCAACAGAAAAGATACCTTTAGGGAAGGGAATTCGCTTAGACAGAGCTGTACTCGGCAACTTTACCGCCTCTTTTGGGCAGGGTGTCATATTTGAGACTGGAGATGACTTCAGCCCTCGCAGAACAGGTTATGGATTCACAAAAAGAGCAACGGGAATTCATGGTGATCTGACCCGCAGCTCACAATATGTGATGCGTGGAGGAGCCATTCAAATGTCATCCCCCTTTTTTAGGGGTGCAATGTTTCTCTCTCAACATCCCCGGGATGCAGTCATTAATAGTGACTCCAGTTTCACCTCGCTCATTGTGATGCAGCCACGCCTTCCTTACGGTGCAAATGGAGACAGTTCGAAAATTTTTCACTCTCTTACCGGTTCATTGAATGAGGTAACCTGGGGAGGTAATTTTCAACTGTCGCCTGTTACCGGTACCCATCTGGGATTTACCTTTTTTGAAGCCCTCTATGACAGGCCACATATTCCCCAGGTGATTAATTCTATAACAGGTGGCGATGATGACTTTGATGCAGAATTCAGCCCGGATGATTATGATGATTACTCCGGTGATGCCTTTTACCTCACTTACATCACTAACTCTGCAGATGCTGAAATTGCAGCAATGGATAGTTCCGAAGCGGAATCAGAACTTTGGGAGGAGGCACAATCTTTTTTCAGAGTAAGAGGTTTTGACTTTTCAACGGTTTTGGGGAATATTGCCATTGCTGGTGAATATGGTGAAATGATGAAAGACGATAATCTGATTGGGTTTGGGAGCAATCCTTCAGCCACGGTGGTAAATGCTTACACCCAGTTCCCCAATTTGAATATTCTCCTTCTCTATCGAAATTATGATTTAGCTTACGATAATCCTTACCAGCGTTCTTATTCAAATTATCAGCGCTATAAAACCACCATATTTGAAGATTCATATTGGCTGGAGGACCCCATTTTCAGCTATTTATATTCCGGTAACCCCCAACCCCAGGCGGAAGAAGGATTTTTTATTTCTTCCCGCTACCAGTTTCACCGATCCTTTGTTGGCGTATTAAACTGGGATACCTGGAACCGAAAGGCTGACAATGCTAAATACTTCCGCACTGTTGCCACAATAGACTGGAGGCCCGCATTTAACTGCCGGATAAAATTGCGCCAAAAATGGCAGGGAAGGGGAGTATTTGACATTCAGCATCCCAGCCCATTTTATTCACGGGAATCCCGCCTGCAGGCTCGGCTACGTATGTCCCGCTATAATCAATTCGAAATTTTATACTCAAAGGGATATACCACATTTTCACCAAGGCCCCGCTTAACAGACAACGCCCTTGGTGGAGATATGATGGTGGGAGATATAGGCTCTCCCGATGAGACTATGGGTGTCAGCATTACCCATCATGCCGATCACCACTTTACCATGAAGGGAGGAATTCTCTATATCAAAGGATTCTTGTGGTATTTCGAAGATACAGATTTTCGAGTGTTTAACTCAGATAATGGTGCAGTCCATTCATGGGTGTCTGTAGATTTGAAACCTACTCCCCTGCTTCGAGTTATGTTTAAGGTGAGCCATTCATCTGAAGCAACTTCAACACGAGTGGTTGACGGAAAAGCTCCCGATGGAAGATGGATGTATAATCCCATTGTAACGGGAGAGGAAATGGACTACAGATTACAACTCAGTTATGCCCTTTAAATACAAAATGAATAGAAAATTGTTTACTCAAAAATCAACTCCATACACTAAAACAAACCTTCCTGGAAAATCCTTTTCAACTTTGTTGGTGTTATCATTACTGGTAACCCAATTTCTCATGGGGCAGTCCCTGTTTAACCGCTTTACCGGTGCTGACCTGTTTAACGGATCAGTTTCCTCCTCTGCTATGGGTGCAACACATCTGCTAAACTCGAATGGCAGCTGGCAGAGCAGATACAATCCGGCATCACTAACTAAAGGAGGGGCAGTCATTGATCTGCAGCTATCCAGATTGAATGTATTTGAGCGTCGCAGTATGCCGGTGCGTGATAGTTTTGATGAATTCCTCACTCATGCAGATTATGCAGCCAATACCTATAATACAAATTTCATTCATGCAGGAATTACTTATAAGCAATTCATCACGGGATTGGGTGATGTTGGAGTTGGTATAAGCCTCTCCCCTCTGTCTCATTTTAATTATGATTATTCTGAAGAAGTGAGAGGGTCTTATCGTACTGAAGATGGCGAATATGCAGGGAAAGACCCTGTAGTTGGTTTTCAGAAATTAAATACACAGGGAATGCAGCGGATGGTTTCTTTTGGAGCAGGCTGGCATCTGCAAAACCTCTTTCAATTTAACGGAAGTGTTGGTCTTTCCTTTAATCAGGTTTTAGGGTCTGAAATCACAGAAACCGTTCAAGTGGACTCATTATATGCAGATGTTATAAATTTATCCACATATCCTGATCTTGTTCAATCTGCTAAAATCCCTTCAGGAAATTTCATAACTGTATCGGCAGAATTCCCCTTACTTGCCTACATTAAATTAGCTGCAAGCTATGAATCTGCTGTCACTATAAAATCAGACAGTTTCTACTGGGAAAGGGACTCTGCCAATGGATTTTATCAATTTTGGACAGACAGTAGTACTTATGTCCCTTCCGGGATAAATTTTATTAAGCCTGAAAAATCCACTCTGGGCATTAGTTATACCGGAGGAGAAAATAAAAACATTAGCATCCACCTTGAAGCTGATCTCCTCCAGTATGACAAACATCAGGACTTAAGAGATACAAAAAATGTAAAATTTGGGTTTGAGTATTTAACACAGAGAGGTACCCCGGTTAGGGGAGGACTGGTCTATACAGGAAGCCCACTTCCGGGGATGAATCCTGTCTCAATATTTACCTTCGGTTCAGGTAAAACCATAAATAATATCCAGATTGATTTCGGTGGTAATTATGGAATTCAGTCCTATAATCATCCTGATTTATTTCCCGTCTCCGGCGATATCCGGCCTGATTATGACTTGGTGAGAGAATCACAATTACAACTCCACTTATCTGTACAGTATCTATGGTAAAATCCCTTATTTTTTGGGGGTTTCTTGCCTCACATCTCGTTTCTTCAGAGCCTGTGAGAATAAATCTGGTAACCACTAATGATATTCACGGGGTGTTAGCAAGTCAAACTGCGAATTTTATGAACCCTAATTATCCGCCTACCATTGTAGGTGCAGCAGCTTTTTCAAAGTATGTGGATGAACTCCGTATTTCTGCCGAACAAAATGGAGAGGGGCTACTCATCTTAGACGGCGGCAATTTTTTCCAGGGGAATCCTCTGGGTACCGTTGATGGTGGAAGGACAATGATTCAATGGATGAATCGCGTCGGGTATCATGCATTGGTACCCGGCAGCTATGATTTTATTTTAGGAGCAGAGGTGCTCAATAATGCTGCCTCCACGGCTTCCTTCCCCTTCCTTTTTGCAAACTTAGAATGTCATAACTGTCCTCTCATTCATGAAAATATAAAGCCTTACTCCATCATGGAAATTTCAGGGATAAACATTGGTATTTTGGGAATTGTAAACTCTCGATTAACTGAACTTGTGCTGGCGGAAAATTTGGAGGGAACAACAGCATCACTTGAAGTCCCGGCAGTAAATAGGTGGGTACCCCAAATGAAAAGTGAGGGGGCAGAAGTTATCATTATTCTCAATAGTTCAGGAGTGCCTTGGGACAGAGAAGAAGAATATGCCACATTTCTGAATAAAGTTAAGGAGGGAGAAATAAATGAGAATCACCCCTTAAATGCACTGGAATTGGGATATTTTCTGGAGGATGTGGACTTTCTTGTTGCAGGCGGAAATTCGAAGGGGTATCCACTCCCCTGGTATGATCCCCATAGTCATGTTTTTGTCATGCAGGGATATGGCGGTGGTACAGAGTTCAGTCATATCCAACTCCTCATTGACAGAGACAGCCATACTTTTAACGGCTATGAAACCGTTGTTGACGGCAGAGCGAGTCAAACTTTGCTGGCAGATGACTTTCAGGTAAAAAGGAAGGATGCAGCCTGGATTCAAGAAAAACAGGATATGGCAATGAAACAGTATTATTCGGATGGAATGAATCATGCATTGACTTCCTCTCATATTAAAAAATTACACAGGGAAGATTGGAATATCCCCTCAATAAATCAGGAGCATAATCTTGATATTATATCCTGGAATGTGGAGTTTTTTCCGCATGCAAATGATTCAACTATTCTTTCCCTGGCAGAAGCCGTACTGGATTTAGATGCAGATATTATTGCCTTCCAGGAAATCCGCAAAACAGGCTGGTTCAGTAAGCTCATGGCATACTTACCCGAATATGCCTTCGTTGTATCTACCCAGGCATCCTTTATGGATTTGGCTACCATTTATAAAAAAGATCAATTTGAACTCATCCGTCATATTGAGCCTTTTGCAGACAATGATTATAACTTTGCAGGAAGACCCCCTCTTCAGACAGATATGAGATATTTTTCAGACGGAATGGAGAGGACCCTAAGAGTGGTAAACCTGCACATGAAATGCTGTGACTCAGGGCTTGAAAGACGCAAAAAGGCTGCCGGAATGCTCCATGAATATTTAAGTGACCGTCATGATGAATTTCCCAATGTAATTGTATTAGGCGATTGGAATGACGATACTAAAGATGCTCCGGGTCAACATTGTTTTGATCCTTTTTTCAAAGATGAACGCTTTTATTTTACTACCGAGGGAATTGCCTATGACATAAGTCAGGCGACCTATCCTAAAGAGCCTTATGTGAGTTTTTTAGATCATATCATGGTTTCTGAAACATTACTTCCAACCCATTCAGATTATATAGTAAAAACGCTCATTATGGGTAACTACATGGGTGGATATGATATTTATGAAGCCTATATATCAGATCATCGCCCCGTGCTTTTATCTTTTCCTCTTCAGGTAGAAATTAGATAATTTCTACTTTTAATGTGTGCCTGAAAATGGCACGAATAGATTATTATTGTTTCCTTCGTTTTAGTTTTAACCATCTGGAAGCATGTATTACCTTATCGCTCAACCAACATGGTTAAGATAAATTCTGACAACGAAAGTGTGAATTGCTCTAAGGGATGAGATAATAAATTTCATTGTTTTTTTCAACTTTTCAAGTAAAATTATGATAATTCGTGATTAATCCCCATTTATCTGTTACATTAAAATACAGTTTCCGTCACAAAATTGTATATTATACCCCGGTAAATTTGACTATATGCGCAGAATTGTAACTTATATAATTACCCCATCGCTAATGGGATTCTTGCTGATACTTTTACACATCAATTTGGTATCTGCCCAAAGCTGTCCGCCGGAGGATACTCTTGCTGTCACTCCTGCTCAGAACAGTTATAATTTCCCCTTGGTGAATAACTGGCATGGTGTGGAGATCATGACATGGAACATAAAAGAATTTGCCCGGCACTCTACTACGGTTAATCTTGTAAATGAAATTATTGCAGATGGTCTCCCTGATGTTATCGCCATCCAGGAAATTGAGGATATGTCTGAGTTTACCCAGCTTTCTTCAAGTCTCCCAGCCTATGAATTTATTCATACCAATTATAATAGTACCAATTTAGATTTAGGGTTAGCTGTCAGGAAAGATTGTGCCGAGATTCTATCCAGTCAGACTCTTTTCCCTGGGGATGGCTGGGCATTTGCCGGCCGTTATCCTTTACAAGCAGAAATTGATTGGCATTGTGGTTCCTCTTATTTGAATTTTGAAATCATAAATGTACATTATAAAGCCTATGATGAAGGATTTGATCAACGCTATGAAGCTTCTGAAATATTAGAAAATTATATTTCTGATAATCCCAATACCAATATTGTGGTAGCAGGAGATTTTAATGATCATATTGATGATCCCCAAAATTTTAATTCTCTTTGGCCATTGGTAAATAGTAGCAATGCCTATTTTGTCACTACCTCCATTGCGGGAAACTCCTATCATAATTCCTTCCCCTGGGGTTCTTATGCAGGGTTAATAGACCATATACTAATTTCTGCCCCTCTATTTAACGAAAATGAGAATGGCAACACCTATACACTGAGACTAGATGACTATATGGGGTCCTCTTCCTATCAAAATTATATTTCTGACCACCGCCCTGTAGTATGGGAAATTCCCATAGAAGCTACTGATCTGAATCTGGGGTTGGTCATCAATGAAATCCATCAAAATCCGGCTGCTGTTTCCGATGCTGACGGCGAATGGGTTGAAATCACAAATACTTCTTCAGAAAATATTAACTTGAATGGACTCATTCTCCGAGATAACGGTAATGAAACACATACTATTTCCACCAATGTATGGGTTGCTCCGGATGCCTTTATTATTTTAGGTGCTGAAGGAAATATAGAAGTGAATGGTGGAGTTTCCGTGGACTATGAATACTCAGACTTTAGTCTCTCCAACTTGTGGGATGAAGTTATCATTGAGCATCCCAGCGGAGTAATATTGGATGAAGTACATTATGATAATGGTGTTACCTTCCCCGATGAGAGTGGCATTTCCATGATGCTCCTGTCACCCGAAATGGATAACAGTATCGGAGGAAACTGGATGGCAGCAACAACCCCATTCGGAGCAGGAGATTTAGGAACTCCGGGAGAAGCCAATTTTTCAGATGATGACTGTGAACCTTTGGGAGATATGAACGATGATGAAGGCTTCAATGTGTTAGATGTAGTCATCTTAGCAAACTGTGTTTTAGAAAATACCTGTGAATCAAATTGTGCCTCGGATATGAACCAGGACGGTGTTGCAAATGTGTTGGATATTGTACAATTAGTGAATTGCATTTTGGCTAATTCCTGCGGAAATTAACCTTAGTTGATAGTTAATTTTGTCATTGGTCATTTGTCATTAGGCGTTCGTCATTTGGCATTAGTCAATCGGATATAGAGGATCGGGGAATCTGTAAAATTATTACATAGGTAACATATTGATCCTAATCCTTAGTTCTTAAATCATCCTAAATCGTTCTAATTCTTCTTTCTTCAATTTAATATCTTTACAATTCATCCTTGATTCCAAACTTTCCTAGTTGTGGTAATTTTCCATAACTACTACATATTGTAGTCTCTGCCGTACCATTCTAAATTAAAAAATTAAAAAACCAATTTTACCACAAAATTCGATTGTGATTACTTTCTATACCCCATACAACATATAGGGGGCATAGGTTTAATAATCATTAGTATAATTAAAATAATTTTGCCTATATATTACTATATAACAGGTATTTATAAATTTTTTTACTTATATTACTTAAAGTAATACATTAAATGCTTGCATCTCAT
This sequence comes from Fidelibacterota bacterium, assembly GCA_030747125.1. Lineage (GTDB taxonomy): Bacteria > Fidelibacterota > Marinisomatia > SCGC-AAA003-L08 > D37C17 > D37C17. Next base: position 9,048 of record JASLLI010000002.1, read on the forward strand.
TTTTGAATACTGTTAATATTGAAAAGCAAGAAAAAATCCCCATGGGGGTTGGCTTGAAAAACTGAACTAAAAATGAGGTGTAACATGAAAAAGATAATTCGCATAACAGGCATGTTTTTAAGTATCGTAAAACTTTCAACAGCTGCGATACCTGCTGAAACAGACCCTTACCTTTCAGATAATATCCTTGCTTCTGTTCAGGATATATCCATCAGCAAATTATTAGATTTCAAGAAAATTGCGGCAGCAATAGATGACGGATTTGATATGGCTCGCTTTCATTATATTATAGCCTATGAAATTGATCAACGACTTCAGACTTTAGATCAGAAATTTGACGGTCATGAAGAAAAATTTCTTAAAACTATCAGACGTTACGAGGATGAACTGGATATTACCCCATATAAGTATAGTAATGATCGGCCTCAATTTGACTATCACTATCAACCTGCTGAAATTTCTGATGAAACCATTGATGCAGACATCCACCGTATTCAGGCCGAACTGGCCCGAACCCAGTTTATTCAGGTATATAAATATTATCGCAAACGCCTGGATAATTATAAAAGCTATCTTGTAACTCTAAGAGATCTATATAAATGCAAAGTTATTGAAAATAAAGATAACCAAGTAGAATACTATACCAATTTTAGAGAGATGTATCAGGGTATCCGCCTTTTCCATGATGCTATGGATGATGCAGGTAAAATGCATGTAAAAAGGGATGTTTTAGGGAAAGTTCAATATATTGACTGGAGTATTGAAAATGAACCCGATAACTACCGTCGCAGAGAATTCGAGTATGAAACCGACGGACTCCTTTCACGGCTGACAGATACCATCAATGAAGAAGTGGTATTTGAAACCTTGTTTGGCGAAAATAACACAGCTGAAGATTTTATAAATTATTTATTTTCTCCGGGATTCATTCCACGAGACTACAGTTATTTTACCGAAATTTACTATTCTGATAACCTCCCCTCTGCTTTAAAATTCACTACCATGAGTGGTCATGTAATCGGTACAATCTATAAGGAATATGACGAAAAAGATCATCTCATCAAAGAAGCCTGGTGTAAAGGAGAAACCAGTAAAATTCTACGGGAATTTACCAGTATATTTGACCCGGCGACTGGCGGTTATAAACTCATAGAAAGAGACCGTAATGGCAAAATTGTTCATCAGGAAGTCGTGTTAAGTAGTAACGATTAATTTAAATAAATACGGGAATGATTCGGCAAACTCTTGAGAGATTTTTAATCCTCTTTATCTGTATTATAAATTTTGTCCCTGCACAGGTTGAGCAACCATATCCCCCTTTAAGTTTAGTCAGCATTCCAACAGCCGGCACATTACCCAGGGGGTCATTTACTCTGGAATCTCTGTTGACAAAAAGTGGAGGTGTAACTCCCCGCTTGTCTGTGGGATTTACAGATAATTTTTCCTTCGGTGTTTCTTTTGGTATGCAGAATCTTATTGGCGATAATAAGCCTGCTGTAAACAAAACCACTCCCGAGGTTCAAATTAAATATCGTGTCTTTGATGAATCTCAGACTATGCCTGCATTGGTCTATGGATTGGATACTCAGGGTAGGGGGATTTACCACGAAACAGATTCCATTTTATTATCCGGAGAATTTGACAGTCTGAGAACTATAAACCGATATGATCAGAAAGCTTGGGGAATGTACATGGTCATGAGCAAAAACTGGAATCTTTTTGGCAATCTGGGACTTCATTTAGGTTTTAATAAATCCCTTTCTGAAAACGATGATGGAGACAATGACTTAAATGTATTTTTCGGCATTGATAAAGAACTGAACCGAACTTTTTCCCTCCTTGTTGAATATGACAGCGCATTAAATGATAATGACTATGATCTGGATGAAATCACTTTTGGCCGTGGTAAAGGCTATTTAAACGCAGGACTCCGGTGGGCATTTAATGCGAACCTCATGGTGGAAATCAATTTTAATGATATCAATCAGAATACCAGCGCTAAATACACCAACCGTGAAATTAAGGTGATGTTCTCCGAATCCTTTTAGAATAACCTTCGTAAAGATCTCTTGGCTTTAAGTCACAAGGTACAAGTTACATGTGACCGTGTTCCAAAGTGATTAAATGTCAATCTATTTCAGGACCCAACAATAACTTCAAACTTCCTCGTTCAATATTCATTATTCGATATAAAAAAGTACCTGAGTGACAAAGTGACATAGAATCAAAGTGTAAACATGTTTCAGGGCGCTACACAGCATCCGTCATTCGTCATCCGTAATTCATCATTCGCCATTCGTTGTTAGAAATTAACAATTTATAATTAACCATTAACAATTATAAACTCCTTCCTGATTTTCAAATAAAGCGGACTATTATAACTTTATTTTGTATTTTTCACCCTCAAGGAAATACCAATTATAAGGAATAATCATGAAAATACTACTATTACCAATCCTGTTTTTTGCCGCTTCATTATTATCGGGAGCATCAGATTTTGAAAAAGGAGCTGCCTATTACAAAAACAGACATGAAGGGGCACAAGGAATAAAAGCATCAACTGAAAATATTGATAAGGCAATCCATCATTTTCAAAAAGCAATAAAAGAACCTGCTTTTGAACTGGAGTCAGCCGTGTATTTATTACAATGCTACTATTATAAGGCGGAGTTTGCCATACAGGATATTGCAGAAAAAAAACGCATATTTAATGATGGTAAGGCTTTAGGCTCACAGTATATAGAACTCTACCCCGAAAATGTAAAATTCCGCTATTGGTATTTGGTAAACCTGGGCAGCTGGGCACAGGTGTATGGTATTCTCACCGCTGCCAGAGAAGGTGTAGCAGATCAGATGAAAACCCACTCAGAAAAAATTATAGAACTGGATGCAGCCTATCAGGATGGAGGCGGTTATTTCATGCTGGGAGCAGTTCACTATAAATCACCATATATCCCTTTCATTTTATCCTGGCCTGATAATGATGATGCCATAAAATATTTACAAAAGGCACATGATACAGGCACGGCAACTCTGAATCAGAAAAATTATTTAGCACAGGCATTATATAAAGATGGTGAAAAAGACAAAGCGAAGCAGCTCCTTAATGAAGTTATCGGCTCGGATCCTCTTCCTGAAAATTTAGTGGAAGAATTAGATGATATCCGTGAAGCCAAAGAAATTCTTGCCGGTTATTGAAATAAGTTTTGACCTCCTCCCAACTGAGTTCCATTCTAAAAGAGACTGCATCCGAACTGGGGTTTTCCAAAGTTGGTATAGCCCCGGCAGTTTCTGCCCCCCTCACAAAAGAGAGATTATACCTCTGGCTGGATAAAAACTACCACTCTGGCATGAAGTGGATGGCGAAACGCAAAGAGGAACGGGGGGACATCAAACAATACTACCCCCAGGTAAAATCAGTTATCTCTCTGGGAATGAACTATTTCACCGGCAATCCTGAAGACGGAGAAGATGCCTGTAAAATCTCAAATTATGCCTGGGGGGATGACTATCATGAAGTAGTTAAAAACCGCATGTATGATCTGTACTCCACCCTACAGGGCATTGAACCTGAAATTCGTGGAATCGTCGCAGTGGATACATCCCCAATCACTGAAAAAGACTGGGCACAAAAGGCGGGACTGGGATGGCTTGGGAAACATACAAATCTTATTACACGGGAGTTTGGTTCATGGCTATTTCTCGGTGAATTGCTTCTGAATGTGGAGTTGGAATATGATAAACCTTTCACGGAAGATCTTTGTGGAAGCTGTACAGCATGTCTGGATGCCTGCCCTACCAATGCCTTTCCTCAACCCTATGTTCTAGATTCTGAGAAATGTATCTCTTACCTCACTATTGAACACAGGGGTGATCTACCAGAGGAATTTGAGTCTGAGCTTCATAACTGGGTATATGGATGTGATATTTGTCAGGAGGTCTGCCCCTGGAATATCAGCTTTCAAAAGCTCTCAACAATTGAAGCATTTCAACCCCGAGAAGACTTACAATCAAGAAAATTAGAACAATGGAAAAACTTTACCAAAGATGATTTTCGATCTCTTTTTTCAAAATCCGCAGTGAAAAGAACGAAATTTGAAGGGCTTTCCAGAAATATAGAAGCAGTAAGAAAATCCATTGAAGTATCAAAATGAAACCGAAAAGTTCAGAGGAGTATATCATTCTTTTTTTATGGACTTAATAATGACTAAAATTGATTTCCGTCTTTCAGACCACAAACATGAAGATGGCTTCAATGAGTCTAATTTTCCTCTAAACTAAGGGTGGAAACCATTCCCTGGAGAGAGCAGCAAAAATTATTGGAGCTTCCGGATATATCTTTAAGGCTGGAGGTGTTATGCCAATTAATTGAACGCGAAGTCGCTGCTGAAAGAGGAATAGACGAATTCAATCAATTACTTCCCATTGACCTAAAATTTAATTAGATGTTAGCCGTTGGTTTTCTGCCAATGAGTGTGGGCTTTGGGTTTCATACACTCGCAGTGAAGTAAATACTAAATTCTGTTTATATTATGCTACTTGCCGGGGAGGGTAGGCAGATCCATATTACTGACTTAAAAGAGAGTCAATCCGCATTACTTCAAATTCCAGAGTCCGTGATGTCATTGCCCCGAATGCTCCCATCACCGTATTACCAAAAGTATCCCGCAAATTACTACGGACAGGGTCAGCTAAATCGAGCTGATCTAAGAAATAATAATTTTTATATCCCTCAGAGAAGGTATATATCTCATATTTAAAAAGAGAAGATTCAACTTCTCCATCCATATTTTTATATTGTTCAGAAACGACTGCTTCAATCCAGGTGATTAGTTTGTCATCAAATATATTTTCATCTGAAACGACAGCTGCAGGATGTCCATGTATATAAATCCATTCGTCAGTAATAGGGTTTTGAACATATTGCACTGCCTGAAACCAATCCGTTTCAAACAATGCAGCATAACGAATTTTTGGAATAATTAATTCTTCAATACTGCTGTTTTGTATCATAGCAATAAATTCCAACACTATACCCTGCTTTGTTTCAGTATCCAATTCTTCACAATTCAGACTGTCCATTGCTTCTTCTTCCATCATCCCTACTGCAAAATTCAACAATGCACAATTCACTGAATCATAATCAACGGTTCCTAATTCAAAATAAGTGGTATCGCTGAAATTAAATCCATCCATACAATTAAAGATGCTCTGGTTATCTCCCACATCCTTACACTGAATGAGACTATCTTCCATACTTTGGTGGTAAAACACCACAGGTCTTTTGGGGATATCTACCGCAGTTATTTTCCCGGTATTCTCAAACCCAGACTCATTGCTACAATCCACAGATAAATGATAGGCAGAATCATAATTGTCAAACCGGATGGGGCAGTTGGTTGAATCAGGCACCCATGCACCATAACTCACCTGCTCTGCATCAAATATTGAATGGCTTTTTTTGCGGTTCTCCTCATAAAATATTCCCCCATTTTCCTTATGAACAAAGTGACAGCTGTCTCCCTCATACATTATAGTCACATTGCAATTAGTGATATGTATCCCCGGCAAAATTTCATCAAATTCATCTACATTGGGTTCATTACAATCCGGAAGACCATTTCCTTCTCCCTTATCGGGAGGAATATCCCCCTGCAGACCCACATCTTTATAATCACCATCATTATTAGAATCATAAGCAGGCACTCCATCTTCCCCCACATCGTCAGTTTTGCAGTCTCCTTCTGTACAATGAGATGTACAAGCATCCTGTGAAACAAAAGTGGTAGAATCGCTGTCACAGAAATATAAATGAAGGATGCATTCAGAGGCACATTCTACACTGCAATGGGAGCTATTATCATAAGCACTATCAACTTCCGTACAGTAATGAAATCCCCAGTCACCGTCATCATCTTTACAATTATAATATCCCTCTTCATTCAGCCCTTCATCTAATCTGGCGGAGCGGTCAACACGAATTATGGCTGTATTTTCCGTAGGCAGCATGAGGGCTTCAATACGAATTTCGGGTTGATAGAAATTATAATCGCCGGTAAAGTCTGTAATACTTAACTGTTTTCTGCAGCCAAACACAAGAAGAAGGATGATCCAAAATAATTTTTGTTTAATCATATAGAGAACTCCCAGCCAAAGGTAATAACCCGGGGAAACATACTATAGGCTTCCACTTCAGATGGAGAGGCGGTATGGTTCCAGTTATAGAGGAGAACATTATAATAATCTAATATATTGATCACCTGTATTTTGAATTTACCTGGCATATTTAAAAAATTAATTTTTCTGGCAAGGTTGAGATCTAATCGGAAATAGTTTGGGTAGGTAGACCCGTTGCGTCTCCCGTAAATATTGCCAAAATAATTATAGGGTTTTTCCAGACTGCCATAATTCTGCTGACCTGCCTGATATACTTTTCCAATGACTGCTGTATAAGTTTGCCCACTCTCATACACACAGCTGAGCCCCACCTCATTTCTGTCAGTCACTCGATAATTAAGAACTGAAATAAAAGACTGAGGTTTATTATACTTTGCAGGGTATTCTTCTTTATCCTCCCAGATTTCTCCGTCGGAATTCAAATCCACTTTTCTTAAAATATTTGAAAATGCATATCCCACCCAACCTGAAACTTTTTTATAATTAAGGCGGTAAAGAAGTTCAATTCCGTAGGATTCACCGGTTCCCGGCACAGCAAAGGTACCTTCAATATCTGTTGGGTCAATTACGGGATTCAAATCATACAAATGAAGGTATTTCTTAAAATAGGCTTCCAGAGAAAGAGTATTACCCTGGGAAATCCAGATTTCCGTACCAGCAATAAAATGCTCAGACTGCTGAGGTTTCTGATTTTTAGGGATAGGCTGCCAAAAGTCTACAATTCTGAGAAGTTCATCTTCCTGATTAATGGTATAAAGGAATTGAGAGAATCTTCCCCAACTGAATTTCAAAGCAATATCTGAATCGGGATTATACTTTAAAGCAATTCGAGGGTCATATAAATAGGCACTATACTGATTAAATTTTGAGATTCGCCCTCCCATACTCATGGAAAATAAAGGGTGAGGGCGATAGACAGAATTTAGGAAAAAGGATTGAATAAGAGGCTTGGAGTACAGACTGAGATATTCCTCTCCTGCAAAGGTTTCGCTATAGTCCATTTTCAGTTGTTTGTGCTGCCACCCCACCTTAAAGCGTAAATCTTCAGAAAGAATATAGGTGAGTACCTGTTCAAAGCTCACATCTTTCACCAGATTGTCAATATTCAATGAGAGGTCAGAGTCGTTTTCACTAAGGGTTTCGTCTGGGGTTGATTCTGTATCAGTAGAGTCAGTTACGAAATCAATCTTAAAGTCCACATCGAAATCATAAATAGTTTGAGATAGCCGGGATTCTACATAATAGTTGCTGTTAGGAATGTACTTCCAGGTGAGGTTATTGGTATAGTTTCCCCAATCCCAGTTAAATTCAATTGCCGGGAAGCCCTCCCCCCCAACTGACATAAACAGATTATCATTCCCCGAAAACTGACTGTAGATGAATTGATGGTTTCTTGTTGGAGCAGTTTTTAATTTTATATGAGTATCCCAGAAGTAATATTTGAACGGCTCTGTTTCATCCTGCATTTTATAATATGCGGTTACAAATTGGTCAAAATAGGTTCGTCTTCCGGAAATCATCCAGGAGCCTTTATATAAAGCTCCCTCTGCCAGAAGTTTGGAGGAAAGGAGACTTACATCTCCTGAGGCTTTACTGAAATCCCAATACTTTTTCAGAGGATTCCCATTTTTCAGTCTGCCATTTTTTGAGTCACCGTCTCGTGCGGTAATACTGAGAACAGAGGAGAGACGACCCCCATATTCTGCAGGGAAACCTCCTGCTAAAAATTCCACATCAGATACCATATCAGCATTAAATGCTGAAAATACTCCCCCAATATGGTAAGGGTTATATATTTCGGTGCCATCCAGTAAAATTAAGTTTTCGTCGGGACTACCACCCCTTACAATAAGTGCAGCATTGAAATCGTTACTGGCAGTCACTGAGGGTAAAAGCTGGATTGTCCTGAATACATCTGATTCCACAAAAGCCGGGGTTCTTCGAATTTCCCGGTTGGAAATATTTACTCTGCTCACATCCACTTTTTTCTCAAAACGCATTCTTTCTGCTGAAACTTTTACTTCATCAATGTCAATTATGTCAGGCTCTAATTCTAAATTTAATCTAATATTTTCATTATTAATTATAATTTTATTCTCAGAGATTGAATAGCCAATCATCATTACCTTTACTATGTACTCTCCATTATCAATAGATGGAATTATATAATATCCATTAATATCAGATGCTGTACCAATAGTTGTATTAGAAACAATGATATTTGCATAAGGAAGCGGCTCCCCTGTTTTGCTATCTTTTATTGTCCCTGATATAGATAAACCAAAAACATATCCCACGAAAAGAAATGATATTAGTTGATTTTTCATTTAGATAAATTAAAAAAAAGGCTCACTAATTAATTAGTGAGCCATGTAATAATAAGTAACATGAGATTATTTTAAGCTTCAGGTATAACGCTAACCTGTTTTTTATCTCTGCCTTTACGCTCAAATTTCACTCTTCCCGCCACCATGGCAAAGAGAGTATCATCACCACCAATTCCCACATTGGTTCCGGGATGAATTCTTGTACCACGCTGGCGCACCAGAATACAGCCGGAATTCACCAGCTGGCCATCGGCACGCTTGGCACCTAGGCGTTTGGAGTGGCTGTCTCTTCCGTTTTTAGAACTTCCTACACCTTTTTTATGAGCCATTACTTACTCCTTTTCTTTAGTTTCAACTTTTTTTGCAGCCGTTTTTTTAGGAGCAGACTTTTTAGGAGCTGCTTTCTTAGCTGCAGGTTTAGCCTTAGCTGCTGTTTTCTTTGGTGCAGGCTTTTTATTATCTGCATCCTCCTTTTTCGCCTTTTTTGGAGCAGCTTTTTTAGCAGCGCTTAATTTATTTACTTTAACTATACTGTAATCTTGGCGATGGGAATTTTTTCGCTGATAACCTTTTCTTCTTTTAAATTTAAACACCACCACCTTTTTATCCTTACCATGGGAAACAATTTCACCGTTAATTTTAGCACCGGAAACAGTAGGCGAACCAACGGTCACTTTTTTTCCGTCATCGAGAAATAGCACTTTATCAAAGGTTACTTTACTACCCTCTTTTTCGTCAATATGGGGTACCTTCAGAGAGCTGCCTTCCTCTATTTTAAATTGTTTTCCTGCAAATTCTATTACTGCGTACATTCTTATTTTACCTGATTATTTAGCCGGGAAATTTATCTTATTATTTCTTATACCGGCAAGCTAAACTTCTTCTGTTACATCTTCACGACGCTTTTTAGAATAGACCTTAAATTCATCCGGCGACAAATGCATATCTTTCTGAATTTCTATGAGCATCCAATTATCCCACATAAAGCCTGAAATCACTTTGGATTTGGTTTCATTTATATAATCCACCATTTCGGGGTGCAATGAAATGCGTAATCGGCGGTCGCGCGCTTTTGCTCTAAATCTTTTGAGCCAATTTTCCAGGCGAGTGAGCGTGGTTTCATGTGAACCTATTCTGCCAAGGCCATTACAAGTGGGGCATTCTACGGAAACGGTGTGCAAAAGGTTGAGACCAATTCGCTGGCGGGTCATCTCCAGCAGACCAAAATTAGAAAACTCGGTGAGAGATACTTTAGCTCTGTCTTTCAGCAAATTGGAACGGAGTTCGTCAAATACTTTCTTTCTGTTAGAAGCTTCCTGCAGATCAATAAAGTCAATGACAATTAGTCCTCCAATATCCCTAAGACGCAACTGACGGGCAACTTCCCGTGCTGCTTCTAGATTAATTTTTAGTGAATTGGATTCATGATCTTTCTTGCCAATAAAACGACCGCTGTTCACATCAATCACCACCATGGCTTCAGTATGTTCAATGACCAGGTGTGCTCCTGACTTCATCCACACTTTCCGCTTCAGTGATTTTTCAATCTGCTCTTCAATATTATTCCGATGGAATATGGAGCCCTTACCCCGCATTAATTCCAGCTTCTTTACCTGATCGGGGCTCACGTCCTTCATGTATGCAGAAATGCGCTTATACAGGAGCTTATCATCCACTACCAGACGTTTGACCTGAGGGGTAAATAAATCTCGGATGACCTGATCTGAAGTGGTAAAATCTCTAAATACCAGAATGGGAGCAGATTTCTTTTTTACTTTATGATCTAAATCTTTCCACTTTTCCCAGACCCGTTTAAAGTCAGATTCTAACAGAGCAGCGTCTTTCCCTTGAGCAATGGTGCGTACAATGAGACCAAAGCCTTCCGGTTTAAACTCTTTTACAGTTCTGCGCAAGCGGCGCTTTTCATATTTGTCTGCAATTTTTCTGGATATTCCAATATAATTGGCATTGGGTACTAAGACCATTAAACTTCCGGGAATGGAAAATTCTGTAGTGACACGGGGACCTTTACCGCTAAATGGTTCCTTGATTACCTGTACCAGAATATCATCCCCGATAGACATATCCTTTTCAGGATTAAAATCTTTCTGCGGGGTTTTGCGGCTCTTCTTGCCGTTATCCTCATCATCGTCATCATCAAATGAGAGGTTTTTTAGATTTTCAGGGCTGGCAATTTCTGAGAAGGGCAGGAACGCATTAGATTCATATCCGATATCTATAAAAGCTGCCTGCATGCCGGGAATGACATTCTGCACTTTGCCTTTATAAATATTGCCCACCATGCGGTCATAGTCCGCTCGTTCAATGTGTAATTCAACCAGATTTCCATTATCCGTAAGGGCGATACGGGTGGAGCCGGCAGAAACATTGATAAACATTTCTTTATCTGTTTTCATCGTCTCTTCCTGTTAGAGGTGTTCGCAGGTAAACAGATGGATTGCACCTAAGGTGCCGGGTTTAGTAATGAGAATCAGTTTTGCGGAGAGAGGACTTAAATGGTAAAGTTGGTAAATAAAAAATTATATATCAGGAAAATTACATGGCTTCCTGATGCTATCTTCTTTTAATGAATAAAATTAAGATACAATGTATAAAAGCCGCACATAAACTGATCTGATTATCAAGTAAACACCAAATCAATATCTGTTGTATAATTTAAAATTTAAGCCAATTTATCAACGGTAACCAATGGTTAAATGAATCTTCACGAAAGATTAGATTTTGAATTTAAAAAACAGACCCACCATCAGTATATCCCTTTTCTTATTGGGGAGAGCACCAGGGGAAGTTAGAATTGATCAGATTTCTTCGCTAAATAGGTTAAAATATCCCTGTGAATTCCTATAAATACCGTTCCTGCTGCCCCAACGCCAATAATGAGATACAACACATTGGCGGTGATATATTCTAAGGTTAACCCTGTAAGTCCAACTGACAGGGCAGTAGTTCCCATAACAGCCATATATACCATGGAAAATATCCTTCCCCTGAAATGGTCCGGAACTGATCTCTGTATAATAGTGGTTCTGGAAACGGTTATTAATGGAATGCCAATTCCATGTATGAATAGTACCAGAATGCCGGCAAGGCTGTTTTCCACCAAATAAAGAAAGGAATAGGTGATTCCGTCCAATACAATTCCAAAGAGAAGAATTTTCACGGGATTCCATTTTTTTATAGCTTTCCAGAAAATGAAAGACCCTGCAATCATTCCTCCGGCCATGGCAGCTTCCAGTTGGGCCAAAACGGTAAAATCAGCTCTTAGTACTTCTTTAACAAAGACGGGTAATCCGATAATAGCGGGACCCATAATAAAAATGTTGTTCACGAAGGTGAGGAGCAGAAGCCTTCTTAATCCCCGCTGTTCATGCACAAAGGACAGTCCTTTTTTAATACCTTCCCATTGAGAAACCTGATGATGGGGATGAGGTTTCTGTGATGGTGCTTTCACCAAACTGATCATCAACACTGAAAAGAGAAAGCTAACTGCATCTGCAGTGAAGAGGTGTGTTAGCCCTAATATTGAAATTCCAACTCCTGCAAAAAGCGGACCTAACAGATGGGACATCTGCCCAGAAACTGATATAGCAGAATTTGCTGCCGGCAGTTCTTCCTGGGTGACAATATGGGGTATGAGACTGTCACGGGCAGGATAAAAGAAAGTGGAAAATGCCGATAAAGAAAAGGTGATTACCCCTATCAACAACGGGGAAACAAATCCGTATATAAGGGAAATGGGAACAACAATGACCAGAACTGACCTGATAATATCAGACCAAATCATTATCCATTTGCGATTATATAGGTCAACGATTGACCCCGCCAACAGACCGAAAATAATAGCAGGGAGATAAGCGCTCATGGAAACCAAAGCGGTTTGAGTTTTAGAACCGGTGAGCTCCAGCATGAGCCAGGGGAGAGCGATAGCATAGACGGCATCTCCTGCATGTGAAATGAGATGCCCTGCCCAGAGGAGGGCAAAATTTGAATTCCTGATTAAACTGCGTGCCACGAGGGAGAAAAGTTAAAGAAATTCTAACATTATTATTTGCCGGGATTTTTTATAACTCTGTAAATTTCCTGCCTGTTTTAAGATAAAAGAATTACTAATTAAAATAAGGGAGAATTATTCATGGCATATATTATTGCCGATCCATGTGTAGGAACTTGCGACACGGCCTGCGTTGAGGTGTGTCCTGTGGATTGTATCCACGGTCCTGAAGATAAGGAAGGTGCCGGTGCTGAAGCTAAAGAGCCGGGCTTTGACCCTACAGATAAAATGCTCTACATTGATCCTGAAGAATGTATTGACTGTGGGGCCTGTGAACCTGAATGTCCGGTTGAAGCTATTTTTGAAGAAGATGCAGTTCCTGAAGAATGGAAGCATTTTATCAAAATAAATTATGACTGGTTCGGTAGAGATTACGACGGTTAACCTATAATTAAACTTAATCAATGCAAACGGCTGTTTGACTTTCAGACAGCCGTTTGTACTTATTACACCTATGCAAAAATCAAAACAACTTACCACAGAAGATATCCAGAATATTTTAAAAGGAATAAACTATCCGGGGTTCAGCAGGGACATTGTCTCTTTTGGCATGGTGAAATCTATTTCCCTGACTGAAACGGGAGCAGACCTTACCCTTCATATCAATACGGAAAACGCTGAAACTCTGAATCAGTTAGAATCAACCATTCGGGAAAAATTATCTTCTGCGGGAATCGCTTCGATTAATTTAAATATCACTAAACCTGCAGCACAGCCAGCGCAGCAGCAGGCAGTGCAACCTAAACCAATTCCTCAGGTGAAACATGTTATCGCCATCGCCAGTGGTAAGGGCGGCGTAGGTAAATCTACGGTTTCCATCAACATTGCTGCAGCCCTGAGTAAAAAGTACAAAACAGGCATTCTTGATCTGGATATTTATGGTCCCAGTCTGCCCATGTTGGTGGGAGATACCCGCCAGCCTGATATGACATCAGATAAAAAATTAGTTCCTCTTGAAAAATTCAATATGCAGCTCATGTCATTTGGATTTATCAATAATGAGAATGCTCCTGCTGTCTGGCGTGGTCCTATGGTGAGTCGTATGACACAGCAGTTTTTTGAGGATGTTGAGTGGGGTGAGCTGGACTATCTCATATTAGACCTTCCTCCGGGAACAGGTGATATTCAGCTTACTCTCGTTCAGAAATTAGCCCTTACCGGAGCAGTCATGGTCACCACTCCCCAGGAATTGGCACTACTGGATGTAAAGAAAGGGGCTGATATGTTTGCCAAGGTAAATACGCCGGTTTTAGGAGTTATCGAAAATATGACCCATTATCTCTGTCCCCATTGTCATGAGACAAGCCGAATATTCCCCGGCAGCGGGGGTGCTGAAGAAAGCAAACGGCTGGAAGTGCCATTGTTGGGGCATGTGTATCTTAGCCCTGAACTGGCGCAGTCTGCAGATAGTGGAACTCCTTATGTGCTGAAATATGAAGAATCTCCCATAACTGCCGAATTTCATAAAATTGCAGAAGAGTTGGTGAATTTAGCCGAGGCTTAACTCTTTATTATTTTTTTTTTAGTAAGTCCAGTTTAGCCTTCGGATAAATATATCAATAGTTAACAACTTGGAAAAGTTGTTGCAATGAAAAGTTCAACATGCTTTCCAGCTTGTTGGCGGATTGACTTTTCTTCCAATCCCCAGTCCACAATCCCATATCCACAATCCCAAATCTAAAATTTTCTCTCTCTCTTTCCGTTGTTGGTTTTTCTGAATTATCCCGGTAATTTATCCGGCTGTATTCAAGGCTGATTTTACTGGAAATATCTCCATAGAACTAAATACTCAAAATATACCGGGGCATATTGCCATTATTATGGATGGCAACGGTCGCTGGGCAAATACACGAGGACTCCCCCGCATTGCCGGTCACAGGGAAGGAGTTCGTGCTGTCCGCCGGGTAACCGAACTCTGCGGCGAGTTGGATGTTAATATCCTTACCTTATACACCTTTTCCTCTGAAAACTGGAAGCGTCCAGCCACAGAAGTGTCTGCTCTTATGAAACTCCTGGTAAATTCTCTTCGAAAAGAAGTAAAAGATCTCATGAAAAACAATGTGCGTTTCACTGTTATCGGCAATATTGAGGAACTGGAACAAAATGTGCGCCGCGAGCTGGAAGATGCCATTGAAAAAACAGCCCGCAATACAGGATTAAATCTAAACCTTGCCCTCAGTTATGGCAGCCGTCAGGAAATCATCAGAGCTGCCCGGTATTTGGCAGAGATATCTGCCAATGGGGAAATGTCACCTGGCGATATTACAGAAGAATTGTTTTCAAAACACCTCTACACCAATGCAATTCCAGACCCTGATTTACTTATCCGCACAGGAGGAGAATTCCGTATCAGTAATTTTCTCCTCTGGCAAATCGCCTATACAGAAATATATGTTACTGACACTTTTTGGCCTGAGTTCGGAAAAACAGAATTAGATGCAGCCATTTTGGAGTATCAATCCCGAGAGCGTCGGTTTGGAAAAATCAGTGAACAATTGCAGGCAAATAACCGTTAGGTATTGATGAAATTTTACCGCTTATTGTTTTGTATTTTATTTTCTGCCTCTTTCCACCTTCAGGCTCAATCAGAAGATATCCTCATATTAGGCATCGAGGTGGAAGGTAACCAACGCATCACAGACCAGGATGTACAGCGCAACGCCCGACTCTATAAGGGAATGACTCTGAAAGGGAACGAATTCCAACAGGCTATCAAACGCTTATGGAATTTGAAACGCTTTGGGAATATCCAGATAAACCTGCTGGAAGAGACTGAAGAAGGTGTCTATCTTCAAATTTATGTGGAAGAATATCCAATACTTGGTGAGGTGAGTTACGAGGGCAATAAGAAAAAGTCAAAAAGAGCTCTCAATGAAGAGTTAAATTTGAACGCAGGGCAGATACTTTCTGATTATGCTATCTTTGAAGCCATGCAGACTATACAATCCCTCTATGCTGAAAAACATTATCACAATATTGAAATTGATACAGTATTCAGCCCCGGTGAATTGGAGTACAGCCAAAACCTGAAATTCATCATTACAGAGGGCAGGAAGACTAAAATTAAGAAAATAGATTTTATTGGCAATGCTGTGTATTCTGACTGGAAGCTAAGGGGAAAATTCAAAGAAAATAAAGCCAAAACCTGGTATTTTCCATGGCGAGGAGCCTGGAAGGAAGACCAGTTTGATGCAGATAAAGACCTTCTTATTAAATTCTACAAAGACAATGGATACCGTGATTTTTATATCGTCAATGAATCGGTGGATTTAAATGAAAAAGGAAACGGCTACGAAATCACTCTTGAAGTGTATGAAGGACCACAATACAAAGTACGCAATTTTACCTGGGATGGTAATTTTGTACATAGCAATGAAGAGTTGGAAGCCCGCCTGGGCTTTGAAAAGGGTGATATTTTCCGGGAGGAAAATTTTAATATGGCAGTCTCTGAACGGGTAAGCCCACTTTATTCCGATAAGGGGTATTTTTATTTTCAGATAAATCCCATCTTCACTCCGGTTGATGAAGATTCTCTGGACATTCACTTTGAGATTACGGAAAATCAAATTGTTCAAGTGCGAAAAATTCATATCAAGGGTAATCAAAGAACACATGAAAATGTGATCCGTAGAGAATTGCGGGTATATCCGGGAGATTTATTCAGCAGAAAAAAACTCATGGATAGCTACCGAGATGTTTTTATGTTAAATTTCTTTGAGAATGTGATTCCCGATGTGATTCCTGTGAGTGATAATGAAATTGACATTCAGTTGGAAGTATTCGAAAAAAGTACAGGTCAGGCAAACTTTTCCATGGGTTACAATGGGGTTTACGGTTTCACCGGTGGAGGAGGATTCGAATTTCCTAACTTCCGCGGCAGGGGTCAGACCCTTTCCATATCTTACCAGAGGGGACTCAATGCAAATTCAGGGGCATCCAGCGGAACGGGACAATTCTATAATCCTTCATATACCAGTCAAAATACTGCTGCCTACCAATCCTTTTCCATAAGCTTTACAGAGCCATGGCTTTTTGATACACCCAATATGGTTGGAGGAAGTTACTATTACACTGAAAGAGGGCAGGGGCAGGGAAGCTACCTCCCATTCGATATCAAACAGCATGGCGGTTCTTTGCGTTGGGGAAGAAGATTTAAATGGCCTGACTTCTTTTTCAGAGGATCATGGATGTTTCGCTTTGGCAATAAATCCTACCTTTCAGATACGCCAATTCCTCTCAGCAGCCTCAGTTATTATTTAGGTAATGATGTGCAGCACATGGTTGCGTTGGATACCACCTACAACTATCCCGACGGCAATGTAGTTTCCGGAACACTGCCGGAGTCAGGAATTAAATCCTCGGGGATTTCCCTCACTCAAATCATTACCAGAGACAGCCGAAATCATCCCGAATTCCCCACTTCCGGATCGAAATCAATCTGGACCAGTACTCTTTCAGGATCCTTCCTGGGAGGAGATGAGAACTATCATAAACATATTCTGGATTTCAACTGGTTTATTCCCCTCCACAAAAGGGTAACCATTTCTCAAATATTCAAAGGAGGCATGCTGAAACAGCTCCCATCCTCCAAAAAATATTCTATCCGCACACCCAACGAATCCTTTATTATTGGCGGTACCGGATTTCAGTATGGTGAAATGCTGCGGGGGTATCCAGACCCTTCCAGTGGCGGAAACAATGTCATAGGAAATTACATGATGAAGTATTCCATGGAACTGCGACTTTCTTTGTCAGAAAATCCAGCCCTTTACACCTTGGCTTTTGCAGAAATGGGAAATGCCTGGCTGGAGTCTAACCTATTGGATCCTTTCGATATGAAGCGGTCTGCCGGAGTAGGTGTACGCGTGTTTATTCCCATGCTGGGCATGTTAGGATACGATATAGGCTACGGATTTGACGAATGGGGTACCAATGAGCCATTTGGCTGGAAACATCACCTCATTTTTGGAATGCCATTTTAAAATTTTAATAAGGAGATAAAAACGATAATGAAACCAATATACAAACTTATTCTGCTAAGCCTATGTATGGGCTTTTCTTTTGCAGATGTAAAAATCGGTTATGTGGACTCAAACGAAATCATGAATAATTTTGAGGAAGTCCGTCAGGTACAGGTGGATCTGGAAAAAGAACAGAGGCGGCTGGAGGGTGAAATGAATGAACTCGTTGCCCGCTTAGACAGTCTGAAACAGGACTATGACCGTCAACGGCTGCTCATGAGTGATACCCGTCGAACAGAAAAGGAAAATGAAATGCTGAATATGGAAAAATCCATTCAGAAATTTCAATTGGAAAAGTTCGGCCCGGAAGGAGAAATTTACCGTAAGCAAAACCAACTGCTTAAGCCGGTTCTGGCAAAAATAGATGAGGCAATTCAAAAAGTCGGCAGTGAAAGAGGGTACGATTTCATCTTGGACGCAATGTCTGGAGCCCTTCTTTATGCTCTGGATTCCCATAATCTAACAGAAGATGTCATGGATGAACTTGCAAAATCCACAGGATCAGTAACTGATTAATTTGGCTTCCATATCCCAAATTGCAGAAACTATTGGGGGTGAGATTATTGGAAATCCCCAATTAGAAATTCAGGGAGTTTGTGATGTAAAATCAGGGAAAGCCCGGCATATCACCTTTATTGGTTCCCGGGAATATGAACAATATTTTGATAGTTGCAATGCTGATGCCTTTGTGGTAAATCTTAAATTTTCCTTAGAAAACAGAAATAAAACCCTGATAAAGGTTGATGACCCCACCTATCATTTTGTTAAAGTTGTGGATATGTTTTATCCTGCCCCTGTGTTTAAAAGCGGGGTCCATGAAACAGCAATCATTGATGACTCTGTAACTCTTGGTGAGAATGTCTCCCTAGGTCCCTATGTGGTGATTGAAGGTGGGAGCACTTTGGGAAACAATGTAGTGATCGGTGCAGGGACATTTATTGGTGCAAATGTGACCATTGGAGAGGGAACAATTATTAGACCTAATGTATCTGTGTACCATGACAGTGTAATCGGAAAACACTGCATCATTGATTCTGGCACCTCTATTGGTGCTGATGGTTTCGGCTTGCTCACCCATAAAGGAATCCGCCATAAAATGCCCCATGTAGGCAGAGCCATTTTAGAAGATAATGTACTCATTGGGGCAAACTGTTGTGTTGACAGAGGAACGTTGAACGATACAGTTGTAGGCGAAGGTTCAAAATTTGATAATTTCATACAGGTGGCACACAATGTTCAAATTGGAAAAAACTGCGTCATCTCAGGGCAGACAGCAATAGGAGGTAGCACAGTATTGGGTGACAATATCACCATTGCCGGTCAGGTGGGCATTATTGATCACCTCACCATAGGTTCAGGCTCTGTTATTGCTGGAAAATCAGGGGTTTTTCAGTCCATTGAAGAAAACTCATTTGTATCGGGGACTCCTGCAAGACCCCACAAGGAAAGACTGCGCCAGGATGCAGCAACCAATAAACTCCCCGACCTGCTGAAAAAAGTACGGAAACTTGAACAGGAAGCCCTCCAACCGGAAAACCGATAACATGGCAGTAAACCATAATCCACGCTATCAGAGAACTATTAAAGAGGAAGTATCCATCAAGGGAATTGGCCTCCATACAGGGGTTGAAACTACTGCCATATTTAAACCAGCTCCTGAAAATTTTGGCATCCGTTTCAAACGCCTTGATCTTAAAGACTGCCCAGAAATTATTGCGGATATTGATCATGTAATTGATATTTCCCGGGGAACCACAATCGGGCAGAATGATTTCCGTATTCATACCGTTGAACATATTCTGGCTGCAGTGGTTGGGCTTCATATTGATAATATTCACATTGAGTTGACAGAAAAAGAACCACCTGTAATGGATGGATCTGCGCAGCCCTTTGTAGATATTTTATTACAGGCAGGAATTGAAAAGCAAAAAGCTCCAAAACATGAATTAATCATTGACAAAACCATCACCTATTCTGAGCCTGAACGGGGTGTGGATATTCATGTGCTTCCTTCGGACTGTTTCAGAATCACTTTCATGACGGATTACCAACAGCCTTCCCTGGGGACTCAATATACTGCCATGTATTCTCTGGATGAAGATTTTGTGGAAGAATTCGCTCCCTCCCGTACATTCTGCTTTTTCTCAGAAATCATGGCATTGAAAGAGCAGGGACTTATCAAAGGTGGAAACCTAGATAACGCCGTAGTATTTATGGATCGGGATGTAAATGAAGGTGAAATTGAACATCTTCAAGATATGTTTGGAATAGATTCAAAAATACTTCCCGGGAAAAACGGAACCCTGAATGGTACCAGTCTGCGCTTTCAAAATGAGCCTGTACGCCACAAGGTATTGGATTTAATTGGTGATGTTGCCCTTCTGGGAATGCCCATTCGCGGCCACATCATCGCCGCCCGAAGTGGTCATGCAGCCAATGTGGAATTGGTGAAAAAAATCAAACAAACTTATTCAAAAAAACTTGCTATTAAAAAACCAGAACAGGAACATGATCAAGTGAAATTTAATATCCAGGAAATTCTGCAGATACTCCCCCACCGCTACCCCTTCCTTCTCATAGACCGCATTATCAGTCTTGAACCTGGTAAGGTAGTGAATGCCATAAAAAATGTATCCATGAACGAACCATTTTTCCAAGGGCATTTCCCCGGACAGCCGGTAATGCCGGGAGTACTCATTCTTGAAGCCATGGCTCAGGCAGGGGGCTTTCTCGTTCTCCATTCCATTGATAACCCTGAAACCAAACTCATGTATTTTACAGGTATCAATAAGAGCCGCTTTAAACGCATCGTCACTCCGGGAGATCAGGTACATTTTGAGGTGACATTGGAAAAATTCAGAATGGGCACCTGTAAAATACATGGCAGGGCAAAAGTCAATGATGAGTTTGTTGCGGAAGCAGAAATGCTTGCATCAGTGGTTGACAGGGAGAATTGAAATCTCTGATCTGGTATCCAACTATGCAGTTATTGACCCTGGTGCTAAATTAGGGAAAGAGGTATCCGTAGGTCCCTTTGCAATCATTGAAGGAGATGTGGTCATTGGAGACGGCACCCATATCCATGCCAATGCTCAGATTAAACAATTTTCCCGCATTGGGAAAAACAGTAAGATTTTCGCAGGTTCCATCATTGGGGAAATTCCACAGGACTTAAAATATTCCGGGGAAGATACAGAGCTCATCATCGGAGACAACACTACAGTAAGAGAATTTTGCACCTTAAACCGCGGAACTTCAGACAGTGGGAAAACTGTCATCGGTTCAAACTGCCTCCTTATGGCGTATGTGCATATCGCTCACGATTGTATAGTGGGCAATAATACTATTCTGGCAAATGGAGTGCAATTAGGGGGACATGTAGAAATCGGTAATCATGTTACCATCGGCGGCATGACTCCCGTACACCAGTTCTGTAAAGTTGGTGATTATGCTTTTGTTGGCGGCGGGTATAGAATTGTGCAGGATGTTCCCCCTTTTATCATGGCAATGGGAGAACCTCTGCGCTTTAGCGGATTAAATTCGGTAGGACTTCGAAGGAAAAATTTTTCTGCAGAAACTAGAACAGCATTGAAACGCGCCTATAAACTGATTTACCAATCTGACTTAAATCGCTCTCAGGCTGTTGAAAAAATTGAATCAGATTTAAATTCTATGCCTGAGATGAAAACTGTATTAAGCTTTATTGAGCTCAGCAGCAGGGGATTAATTTAATATCAGACTTTTCATCCTCATCTTACTTTTTTCCTCTGCATTTCTGAGGGCAAACTCTGGGGCATCAATTGCTGCTGAAATAAGTTACCTCCCTTTTTTACTTTCACCCGATTCACAACCGGTATTACATGTAGGCGGCTTACAGGGAAATTCCGGTAACAGATCTCTGGCAGGGTTTCAGTTTCAACCCTCAGATAACCTGATTTTGGGAGGAATATACTCTCCCCATTCTAAAACAGAAGATTTATCCCTTTATTATCATATAATGGCAGCGTACCTTCCTGAATGGAAATTAACCAGGTTTTCTACCAATATGTTTCAATTGGGCATGCACCGCAATCGTTTTGGAACTGAAGGGGATACGCGCTGGTTTAGTTTCTCATGGATGGAATCCTTTAAAATTTTTGACTTCTTTCATCTGAATCTAACCTGGAACCGGCTATTCACCCAGAAATGGGAACGCAATACCATAGCAGCAGGTGCTGATTTCTCAATTTGGAATACCTATACATTCCGCTCAGGTGCATTAACAAAATTTACTCCTGATTTTGGGATTTCACCATTTATACAATTGAGTATCATCCTGTGAAAAATATTGGTATATTAGGATCAACGGGGTCTATCGGGACCCAGACCCTTGAGGTCATCCGTCGTTTTCCTGAGGAGTATTCCCTTACCTACCTCACTACCAACGGCAATATTGAACTGCTGGTAAAACAGATTGAAATATTCAAACCCGAATATGTTTGTATTGCCCGTGAAGAGCTTGAACCTGATTTGCGTGATGCATTGGGAAACACAGCAGTTCACATCAGCAGCGGTAGAAATGCACTCCTTGATTTAGCAGCCAACAATGAGGTTGACTTGGTAATGAATGGACTGGTCGGTGGTGCAGGTATGGAGCCTACCATTAAGGCAATTTCTGCCGGAGTGGATGTTGCCCTCTCCAATAAGGAGTCTTTGGTAATGGCTGGAGGAATTATTAACAACCTGCTCCAAATCCATGGTACTCAACTCTTTCCTGTTGACTCTGAGCATTCAGCTATTTGGCAATGCCTGACAGGAGAGGATCATGCTGATATTAAAAAAATAATACTTACCGGATCTGGCGGTCCGTTCAGAACAAAACCCATAGAAACCTTTGAACATATCACAAAAGAAGAAGCATTGAAACATCCCAACTGGGATATGGGCGCTAAAATAACCATTGACTCTGCCACAATGATGAATAAGGGACTTGAAGTCATTGAAGCGCACTGGCTCTTTCATCTTCCTGCTTCTGCTATTGAAATTGTAGTGCATCCCCAATCCATCATTCATTCCATGGTGGAGTTCGCAGACGGGTCGGTGAAAGCTCAGCTGGGATTACCTGATATGAAAATTCCTATTCAATATGCCCTTACCTACCCCCATCATTTACCGGCAGATTGGGAAAGACTTGACCTCACTCAAATCGGTGAGCTTACCTTTGAATCACCGGACTTGAATAAATTCCACTGTATCCAATTAGCTTATGAAGCTCTGGAAAAAGGTGGCACCGCACCGGCAGCGTTGAACAGTGCAAATGATGAGGCAGTGGCAGCCTTCCTTAATGGAGCTATCCCTTTTCATCAAATACCCAATATTCTTGAAGAAGCAATAAACAATCATGAATTTGATTCTGATCCTGATATATTGGCGATTCAGGAAGTGAGTACTCAGATCAGCAAATTTATTCAAGATAAACTATCTGTTACCGCTTAGCATTTAATTGTATATGATAACTGTTTTCCTTTCCTTTATTTTTGTTATTTCAATTTTGGTTTTCTTCCATGAATTAGGGCATTTTCTTGCAGCTAAATCAGTAGGGGTCAGGGTAGAAAAATTTTATTTGGGGTTCAATTTTTTTGGCTTAGGATGGAAGAAAGTCTATAAAGGAACGGAATATGGAATAGGTCTATTTCCCTTAGGAGGATATGTAAAAGTTGCCGGGATCATTGATGAGTCCATGGATGCTGATTATACAGGGGCTCCCGATGAGTTTAGATCAAAAAACACTTTGCAAAAAATCTGGATCATGTCTGCAGGGGTCATTATGAATTTTCTGTTGGCAATTTTAATTTTTGCCCATCTCACCTATTATCATGGAATTGATGACCCTGATCCCAATGCCATAGTGGGTAAAGTTTATCCTGAATACCCTGCAGAAATTTTAGGATTAGAAGAAGGTGATCTTATTTTAACGGTGAACGGTTTACCGGTAAATTCCTGGGATGAAATGACGAAAGAAATACACACCCGCCCTGATGAAATGATTCAACTCACCTGGCAGCGGAATCAATCCCGTATTGAAGGGAGTATAAAAACCAGATCAACGACAAAATTTCCGGGAGAACCACCGGTGGGGATGATTGGTATCATGCCGGTACTGCACCACAGGGATGCAGGATTCATGGAATCCCTTGAAATGGGAGTAAAACGAACCGGTTCTGTTTTACATCTCACTTACAGTAGTCTGTTAGCTCTCATTGGAGGAAAGGTTTCCATAAAAGAAATGGCTGGCCCCATAATGATTGCCAAAATTGCAGGGGAAACTGCAACAGCAGGATTTAGTGCATTATTAGGTTTAATGGCATTTCTCAGTGTAAACCTGGGACTTATCAACATACTGCCTGTTCCCGGGTTAGATGGTGGTCATGTCATCATTGCCTTAGTTGAGGGTGTTATTCGCCGTGATCTTCCCCTGAAAGTTAAATTAGCTATTCAACAGGTTGGGTTACTGCTATTACTCATGCTGTTTATTACCATCATGGTAAATGATATCCAACGACTAATTCAATAATAACCCCAGGAGAGCCGAATGAGTATAGAAAAATTCCTTAAATCTGATTTCACCCCTGATGAAAACACCCGCAATGAGATTGAGAAACTACATCAGGAAGGAAAATCACTCACTGGTGTCCAGTTGAAAAAGGCGGATATGCGAGGTGCTAAACTGGTAAATGCTGACCTGCAAAATGCAGACTTAACCAGAGCTGATTTTTCCGGTGCCAGTATGTATGGTGTGAATCTGGAAGGGGCAAATCTATTCAAGGCGAATTTTGAAGGGGCAAATCTGAAAGCTGCTAACCTTAAAAACTGTGATTGTTTGGGAACGGATTTCAGTGGGACTAAACTGAATAATGCTGAATGGGGCGCTGAGCACAAAGTTATTAACGAAAAAGATGCAGAAAAAGCCTTTGCAGAAGGAAACAGAGAAAAAGCATTAGAAAAATATAAAGAAGCAGAGGATATCTACAGAGCATTGAAAATTTCAATGCAGGCACAGACCTTGGGGGAAGATGTGGGTAAAATGTTCATTCGTGAAATGATAGTAAAACGAAAGCAAATGCCAAAATTTTCTCCAATCAGGTTTGTATCAAAATTGGCGCATATTACTACAGGTTACGGTGAGAAAATTGGTAATATTCTTTACTCTGTCATTACCGTATTAATTTTCTGTGCATTGATTTACGGCATTAATGGTGTTGTATACCAAGACCGCATTTTAGGATTTTTTGTTGAAGATGTAGCAGAATACGGATACTTGCGCACCTTCGGCAATTTGTTCTACTTTTCTGTGGTAGTTTTTTCCACCGTTGGCTTTGGTGAAATTGTACCATTGGGTTTTCTAAACAAAATGGTTATGATTTTCGAAGGAATGACGGGGGGACTTATACTCTCCATCTTTATTATTGCAGTCTATAAACAGCTTATGGACAGATAATATTTATCCCATCCTCACACCATAAAATTACCAATGAAGGGTGTGTGAAACAGCTGTAAATTTAGGGCTGCTCTTATCAAGGCAAAATCTACATTCAAATAAGGATTATGTAAAATGAAACTATCAATTTTAAGAATCTTACTGCTTAGTTCAGTACTGATTCTCTTTTTCAATTGTGGGGGTGGTAACGAAGCGAAGACCCAAACCCAGGCTGCTGCAAAAACCGTTGAAAGAGCCAATTTAAAAGTCCCTGCTGAACTTGGTGGTGAAGGATTTGAAAAGCTGGCAGAGAAAATGGGATATCAGACTTATGTCATTCAGCCCGGGGAAGAAATCATTTTTGGTGATCCCCGTGCAAAAAAGGGAGGAACTCTCCGCTACATCCATACCCTGTTCCCCCGTACCATGCGGATTTACGGACAAAACTCCGGTCAAGTCTTAAACAGAAGAACCATTCAGGAGCTTTGCTATGAGCCTCTGATAAGTTTGCATCCGGTAACGCTGGAGTTCATTCCCGGATTAGCATCTCATTGGAAAATTTCTGAAGACAAGATGCAGTTCTGGTTCCGTATTAACCCTGATGCCCGCTGGTCTGACGGAATGCCCGTCACTTCAGCAGATGTAATTGCCACCTGGGACCTGCTCATGGATGAGACTATTTTAGAACCTTCACAACAAATAATATACGGGAAATATGAAAGACCGGTAGCCGTTAGTGACTATATTGTTTCTGTAAAAGCAAATACCCTAAACTGGCGAAATCTCTTGTATTTTGGCAGTTCAATGTATTTACTCCCTGCTCATATTTTAGCAGATCTGGACGGTACTGCCTATTTGGAAGAATACCTCTTTAAGGTCATGCCCGGTACCGGACCTTACACCATCCACGATAAAGATATCATTAATCAGGAATCTTTTACCCTAACCCGCAGAGATGACTATTGGGCAAAAGACGATCCTTTCACTAAACACATGTTTAATTTTGATAAAGTAAAAGTATCAGTAGTGAAAGACAATGATGCTTTGAAATATGAGAAATTGAAGAAGGGGGAAACAGATTTTATGGAAATCAGTCGCTCCCGCCGATGGGTGGAAGAAACAGATTTCGAAGCGACCCAAAAAGGTTGGCTTAAAAAACAAAAAGTGTATTCCGACAAGCCCAGAGGAACCAGCGGTTATTTTTTTAATATGCGGAAATGGCCCTTTGATGATAAACGGGTACGGTATGCCTTCAGCCATTTATATAACCGCGAACAGATGAACCGGGAAATGTATTACAGCGAATACGGCATGATGAATTCCCTGTACTCGGGGACCATTTATGAGAACCCTGATAACCCTACCTTCCCTTACGATCCGGAAAAAGCAGTACAGCTTCTCAAAGAGGCTGGTTACACAAAACGCAATGAAGATGGATGGCTGGTACACGAGCCAACAGGCAGGGTATTAGCATTTGAACTCCAGTTACCAAAAAACTATGAATACATGGCGACACCTGTCCAGCAGATGCTGAAGGAATATGGCATGGATATGCAGATAAAATTTGTGGACTACAATACCATGATTAAAAATGTAAATGAGCGGAACTTCTCTATTAGTATGCTTGCTTATTCAGGGGTGTCTTTTCCTAACCCTGAAACTTCTCTGAAATCTGATTTAGCTGACAAAAATGATAATAATAATGTCTGGGGTTTCAAATCAGAAAGGGTGGATGACTTATGTGAGGAATATGATATTGCTTTTGATATTAACCGCAGAGCAGAAATAGTAAGAGAAATTGATGGCATCTTCAATGAGGTGCATCCTACCTCTTACTCAATTGTCCGTTATTTCATCCGGATGATGTGGTGGGATAAATTCGGATATCCTGAATGGATATTAGAACTCCACCAGGGGGACCGTTGGAGTGTCTTTAAATACTGGTGGTTAGATACTGAAAAAGAAGCAGTATTAAAACAGGCTATGGAAAATGATGAATCCCTGCCCCTTCTGGAATTAGAGAACAAATACTGGCCTAAATATAAGGAACAGCTGGGAATTTAACTTCCTTCCCCTCTTTTAAATGGCAACCTATTTTCTCCGGCGACTGCTGCTGATAATCCCTACCTTTTTAGGTAGTACAATTTTGGTGTTTACCATTTTGCAGCTTGCCCCCGGTGGTCCCCTGGAAAGGACCATCCAACAACTGCAGTCTGGAGGAATGGGAGAAATGGCAGTAGAAGGCGGCGGAGGTTCCGGTTCCATAACTGGTGGTTCGATACTTCCTGAGTCCGCCATGAAGGAACTGAAACGCTTCTATGGATTTGACAAGCCTATCTGGCAGCGTTATCTCGCCTGGCTGGGTGTTTGGCCCAGAGGAATTAAACACAGGGATTTCTCCTTTGATTCAGAAGAATATCAGATTGAAAAGCGGGTTGGTAAACGATCGGGACAAATCTGGCGGGTTGATATCCACAGGGATGGTGAAGATTTTACCGTTTATGAAAAGGACGGTACAATCTCAGAAGTATGGGAAGCCAAATTAGAGGAAAAAAATGAGGATGGCAGCATTGACGGTGTCATTTTTCAAACAGAATTTTCTGGGGTGTTAACCGGCAATTTAGGTAAATCTTACACCTTTGCCAAACCGGTAACGGAAATCATGAAACCCCGCTTTAGAATTTCCTTATTTTTTGGTCTCATCGGATATTTTCTCACCTATGCAATCTGTATTCCTTTAGGCATTCGAAAAGCCTTAAATCATGGTTCCCCATTTGATTTTATTTCCAGTGTCATCATATTCATCGCCTATTCCATTCCCGGCTGGGCATTAGGTGGTGTTTTTCTGGTACTCCTGGGCGGGGGTTCTTTTTGGGATATTTTTCCATTAGGAGGATTTCACGCACCTACGGAAATCTGGGAGCAAATGACATTATGGGAAAAAATTGTGAACCAAGCTCACCACGCTGTGCTCCCTATTATATCATGGTTTATAACCAGTTTCGCCACCCTTACCGTATTAATGAAGAACAGCCTCCTGGAAAATCTATCACAGGACTATATCCGTACAGCCTTCGCAAAAGGTATTGCTGAAAAACGCGTTGTTTGGGTACATGCCTTTAGAAATTCCATAATCCCCATTGCATCAGGCATTGGTCATATCATTGCGATTGTCATTACCGGTTCCTATCTCATAGAGAGGGTATTCAATATTGATGGATTCGGTCGCATGGGTTTCCAGGCAATTTTAGACAGAGACTACCCCGTCACTATGGGCTTTCTGGTGATTGTGGTTCTTATCCGGTTATTAGGAAATATCATTTCAGATTTCGCCCTTGCCACCGTTGACCCCAGAATTAGATTTAAATAATGGCAGAGAATCAACAGAATTTAAATAATGAAATTTCTGTATCCATCTATAAAAAAAGGTGGATGAAATTCAAGTCAATGAAACGGGGATATTATTCTTTTATCATCATTGTTTCATTGTATCTGCTGTCTTTTTTCTTTCCTGTTTTAATTAACAGCAAGGCTATTGTTGTTTCTTATAATAATGAGCTTTATTTTCCTGCAGTTTTGGATATTATCCCGGGTGTGTCTTCTTATTATCCCGGAGAACGCTTTGGTCAGAATATCCCCGGTGAGGCTGATTATCGGAAACTGAACAAGGCATGGCAAGAGGAAAATTCTGATAATTGGCTTCTCATGCCTCTCTATCAGTCAGACCCCTACGAAGATATTACTTCAGAAAACAATAAAATGTATGAGTCTCCCTCCGCCAATCATTGGTTAGGAACGGATAATACAGGCAGAGATGTATTTGCCCGCCTCTGTTATGCCTTTAATATTTCAATATCTTTTGCACTTTTATTAACGGTTATCAATTATATCATTGGCATCAGCATTGGCGGTGCTATGGGCTATTTTGGCGGGAAGTTCGATTTGATCCTTCAGAGAATTATTGAAGTCTGGGCAAATCTTCCTATGCTTTTTGTAATTATAATTCTCAGTTCTATACTTCGTCCATCCTTTACTTTACTTGTAGCAATTTACACTCTGATAAATTGGATATTTCTAACCTATTATATGCGGGCAGAGTTTTACCGGGAAAAAGCTAAGGACTATGTAGCGGCTTCCATTTCTATGGGGCAGTCAAACAGAACCATAATTTTCCGTCATATCCTTCCAAATTCTTTGGTTCCCGTTATCACATATTTCCCTTTTTCTATCGTGGCAGGAATAGCTGCTTTAGTCAGTCTGGATTTCTTAGGGTTTGGACTTCCTCCTCCAACCCCTTCCTGGGGCCAAATGTTAGAAATAGGTCTGCAGGATATTAACAAATGGTGGATGGTATTTTCACCCATTACTGCTCAATTTATGACATTGCTTCTCATTGTTTTTGTTGGAGAAGCCATTAGAGAAGCCTTTGATCCCAAAGTCTATTCGAGGTTACGATGAGCAGAGAAAAACTCGTTGAAATCAAAGGATTGAAAACCCGCTTCAAAGCAGGTGACAAATGGGCGCAGGCTGTAAACGGTGTTGATTTAGATATCTTCAAAGGGGAAACCCTTGGTATTGTGGGAGAGTCTGGCTCAGGGAAATCCGTTTCGGTGCTATCGCTTATTCAGCTTATTCCCAATCCTCCGGGAGAAGTATCAGAAGGAGAAATCTACTTTAAGGGTGAAAAGATTTTTGACGGTCATGAGTTGGATGCAGTTAAAAACATTCCTAAATACCGTTTCTTTAACTCCTCTTCGGAAAACCTGCATAAATCGGTAGCTCTCACCTTCTTATTAGGATGGATGGCAATTACAGTTAAATTTTTCTCACCGGGGTTTTGGGGATTTTCCCTCTCTTTAATACTAAGTGGTTTGTTAACGAATTTCTTATTTTTTGACTCTCCCAGAAAGAAGGCGATGCAGAAATTCCGGGAGAAAATGTTCAAGCGTATGCGGGATTTACGAGGTGATGAAATTGCCATGATCTTTCAGGAACCTATGACATCCCTGAACCCGGTATTTACAGTAGGTATGCAGATGGTTGAGTCTCTGCACCCAAAATCATTTGGTGAATACCTAAAGGACTGGTTCATAAGCACCGCCCGGAATCTAAAGAGCATGACATGGAACATAAGAGCAAAAGCATCTTTGGTGGTTGGGATTATTCTTCTCGTCTTTTCCCAGCTTGCTCAGGGCTGGACATTTCACCCCGGGAGTATGCTGCTCTATTTTATCATTGGTATGGTCATTCCCATGTTGACTACCTTGTTTGTTCTTGTAACCGATCATTTTATTTCTGCAGAATATCATGCTGAATATGACCGATTGAATGCTGAAGCAGCAGATTTGCTCCGCAGGGTGGGCATACCAGATCCTTCTGCCAGAATGGATGACTATCCACATCAGTTTTCCGGTGGAATGCGTCAGCGGGCAATGATTGCAATGGCGTTAGCAAAAAATCCATCCCTTCTTATTGCAGATGAACCTACAACGGCATTGGATGTTACTATTCAGGCACAGATTTTGGATCTCATGTCAGACCTCAAAAAGAAACAGCTTGATGCAGCGGTGGTACTCATTACCCACGATCTTGCAGTAATTGCAGAAACCTGCGAAAGAGTGGTCGTCATGTATGGCGGAATGATTCAGGAAGTTGCCCCCATCAGTGAAATTTTTGAAAATCCACAACATCCCTATACTCATGGTCTGCTGGCATCCATCCCAAGGCCAGATAAGGAAGCCCCAAAAACCCGCTTGGAAACTATTCAGGGGATGGTGCCAAATATTTTGAATATGCCTGTGGGTTGTAAATTCTGTACCCGTTGTGAAATAAAAACAGATATCTGTGAAACGGATGAACCACCTCTCCTTGAAATATCTCCGGGGCATTTTGTCCGCTGTCATGAGGTTAAACCGGGGGCATCTGCATGAAGAACTCCTCCTTGGTTGATGTAAAAAATCTCCATGTACATTTCCCGGTTTTCGGTGGTGTGTTTTCTCGTAAGATAAACTCTGTGAAGGCGGTGGATGGCATTACCTTTTCCATTGGTAAAAACCAGACCATCGGTATGGTTGGGGAGTCAGGGTGTGGTAAAACCACCGTAGGAAGAGCCATGATTAATATTCTCCATCATGTTGCACCTGATGTAGAAATCGGCGGTGAGATAAATTATCATTTTGATGAAGGTGAGGTTGACTTTACAAAACTGAATCCGAAAAAAATGCAACATTACCGCTCGAAGGTTCAAATGATTTTTCAGGATCCTTTTGCTTCATTAAATCCCCGCATGACAGTGAGCCAGATAATTTCTGAACCTTTGCAAATTCACACTCAAATGAGTAAAAAGGAAATGCTGGACAGAGTAGGTTGGCTCTTGGATAAAGTTGGGTTGCAGCCAGAACAGGCACAGCGCTTTCCTCATGAATTTTCAGGAGGTCAGCGCCAACGGGTGGGCATTGCCAGAGCATTGGCAACGAATCCTGATCTAATCATTTGTGACGAGCCAGTCTCTGCATTAGATGTATCCATTCAGGCACAGGTGATAAACCTCATGATGGATCTGCAGGATGAATTTAATCTGTCCTATCTTTTTATCGCTCATGATCTTTCCGTAGTGGAGCATATATCAGACAAAATTGTAGTCATGTATTTGGGGAATATTGTTGAAATGGGAGATTCTGCAGAAGTGTATCACCAGCCCCGCCATCCTTACAGTCGTGCTCTACTCTCATCTGTACCATTACCCGACCCAACCCAAAAAGACAGAAACCGGGTGGTATTGGAAGGTGACATTCCCACCCCCTTAAATAAACCTTCAGGTTGTGCATTCAGAACACGCTGCCCATTAGCCAAACCGGACTGTGCCGAAGATATACCTCCCTTATCTGATACAGGCAATGATCATTTTGTTGCCTGCCCCTACTGGGAAGAGAAGTTTTAGTTGTAGTAACTGCAACACATTCGAAATTTTAGCAACAAAAAACCCCCGGCAATTACCGGGGGTTTTTCTTTGATTGTTTTTCTGAGGAAGAAAAATCTTATTTCATCATCACCATTTTCTTAGTGATGGATACTTCTTCACCCTGCAGAGAGTAGATATACATTCCGGAAGAAACGGCATTTCCATTTTCATCCATACCATCCCAAACCAGATTATGATATCCCTGTTCCATAATACCGTCAACCAATGTACGAACCAGGCGACCTGACATGTCATAAATGTTCAGACTCAGGTTGGCTTCCACAGGCACAGTAAAGGATAGTGTAGTTGAAGGATTAAATGGATTTGGATAAGCATCACTGAGATTATACTCTACCGGTGTTGGCAGAGAAACTCGGCTTAGTCCAAATGGTTTGAATCCGTCACCAATAATCATATCCGGAGTGAATTCAATGGTTTCATTAAAGGAGGTGATTTCACCAGATTCAGCATTATAGTACTTGAAGTTCAGGTATTCACCTTCTTCAATATCACCATACACCATTGCAATGTAAATTCCTGATTCTTCATTGTCAAAGGGAAAATCTCTCCATTGAGCCACACCACGGCATTCATCACCATAGAAGATTCCAATATAATCACCCATATAATCTTCCTTGTTGTCAACACTAAAGGTGATACTACCGTTATACTCATAGGCATGAGGATTCACAGCCCAATGATTGATTACAGTAGGGAGTTCCTCAGCAACTTTTGCTGTACGCACCAGATTATCACCAAAGTCAGGATAGATGAGTTCTGCTTCACCATTGGTCTGCAGCATATATCCGTCACCGGGAGCCATATCATTCAAACTACCATACCAACCGAAGTCATCATAGTAGTTAGAAGATGCATCCAGGTTTTTAATGAAGATACCACTGCCGTCTATGGTAGCCAATGCAGCATCAATGGATCCTGCATTTTGCGGTATATAGCCAATCCAGTTCCAGCCATCACCAAGATTGATGGGTGTAGCTGCTGGATCAGCAGGATAACCGGTAAATTCAATGGAATTCTCAGCCAGCATTTGCAATTTATACATCTGGGTAATGTCCACCAATTCCAATGAACCATACCATCCAAAATCAGAATAATAATTTGAGGATGCATTTAAACTCTTTATAAAGACACCATCATCACCCAGAGAGGCTAAGACTGCATCGGGAGTCATATCATCATCAGTGGCATTGATTGAGAACCAGTTCCAACCCATGCCCAGACCGATGGATAAGTCCACAGTGGTGCTTATAGATAGTTCGTATGGATTAATGACATCGCCTATGATGTCATTGATAACAAAGGAATACCCTTCACTGATATCATAGACCATATCTTCAGAGGCATCATAGTATCTGAAGCTAATACCATCGCCATCATCGTTACTGCGAATCTGCATTTCAAATAAAGTTGTGCCTTCGTTTGGTCCAAATGGTGGATTCAGTTTCACTGCAATTCCACGCACATTTCCGTCACCGTCAAATCCACCCAGCAGGTCACCTGCATCGCCCATTTGCATTTCATCCATATAAACGATGGAGGTCATAGTTGCCGTATGCTCGTAGGCACCTGGTGTGTCCACCCAATCTGGATAGTTTGGTGGAGTATCCGGGCAATCTTCTGCAGAACAGGCTGTAGATTCATCCCAACAGTCATAGTCACCACCGTCACCTCCGCATTCGCCGCATTCATCATATACATTGCCGTCACAATCACATTCATCATCACCGATTCCGTCACCACCACAAACACCGCATTCATCTAATACATTGCCATCACAGTCACAATCTCCGTCTGGTATGTCAGCACACCCACATTCAAAAATATCGCCAGGACCACCACAGACACCGCATTCATCTAATACATTGCCGTCGCAGTCACAATCACCGTCTGGCATATCAGCACATCCACAGTCGTATATGGCACCAGGTCCGTTACAGACACCACATTCATCTACTTCTGCACCTTCTCCATCATCACAGGAGCAGCCATCACTGGCAAACCAGCAGGTACCATTATCAACAGTTGCTTCATCATCAAAGTTACAAGCTGACTCAATGGTACAGCCCGGAATGTCTGTCATTTCATCTGTAGTAGCACAGGCTTCATTGGAATGATGAGATTCCATTCCATCCATATTGTTCACATAGGTTACCGTATAGCAATGAGATTCTGCATAGCCTAATCCACCATCAACATATCCGGCATTTTCTAAACTGCTGGCATGAAGCTGACCATCTCTGTACACATTATAAGTGTATTCAGGATCATCACCGGGGCAGTCAGCAGGATCACATTCATAACTACCGTCCCAGCACATGGTACCATAGTCACAGTCACCGTCTTCCATGAAGTTACAGGCATCAGGATCTTCACATTGAAGTACGATACCGCCAAAACAGGCGCCGTCACTGAGATCAACATCCAGAGCATTTCCGTTTGAATCAGACAGAACTGCATTTTCTATGCATGCTTCTCCTGAAAGATCAGCAAAGGAT
>JASLLI010000030.1 GCA_030747125.1 Fidelibacterota bacterium
ACCTGTATCGAAAGTGACATTATCCGGATAGTCCCAGGATACACCGTCATTACAGCCATTTGAGCAGCTTGAAAGTGAATAGCCACTGAGATCAACATCTGCACCGGATGCATTGTAAATTTCCAGATATTTGTTATTGCTTGATCCTTCTGCATATTCAGAAAAGAACAGATTATCCGGCTCTACCGTTGGGTACTCACAACTGCCATCATCCACATTTGCATTTTCATCATAATTTGTAGCATTGGAGTCAGTACAACCTGGAGCACAGGCACCACAGGCACCAAAACAGTCAGTATCCAAAGCAAGATCGGCATCAATCACGGAAACTGCTCTGTCCCAATATCCCCAACCGTCACCATCAGGGTCATCTAATACAGCGCAGTCTAGTTCGTCAACATTTTCCCAAGAACCACCATTTTTAAATTTGTATAGGTAATCCCCTGCTGGAAGATCTACAGTGGTTGAATAAACACCGTCCCCATCTTCATCTGTCATTGCATTACCTTCACCCCAGCTGAAGAGCCCATATACAGCGACACCATCATCAGACAATTCAGTATGGTTCATATCTACATTGAAAGTAACAGAATAAGTTTGAAGGGATTCAACGGTGATGCTTCCCGTTTCTGAAGCATAATACCAACAGCTGCTTCCATAACGATAGCGGTATGAATAGGAATAAACACCTCCATCACCGATAGTAAGCTGACCTGCAAATTCATCATTATTTCCAGAATTACCAAATACAGTTGCTGAAGACCAGGTCCATGAATCATCTGGTGTGGAAGATTCTGCTCCGTACCCTAACTCTGCTTCTACACCACTGTCCGGATTGGCTGAACCGGTTACACCATCAACATAAACTTGTCCATAAATATTTTCTGAGGGAGACCCTGCCTGCGCAGAGGTTGAATAAGGCCATTGAAGGTTACCCCATCCAACATTTACTGCAGCTGATCCGCCACATGTTCCTTCACAGTCAACCTCTACAACACAGTCGCCATTACAATCAAATCCTTCGTCTGCATAGGTACAGTCACCAGTTTCACCTGTATTACATGCAGCATCATCTTCACAGGTAGTGTCACCTCCACCAGTTGATTCTCCAATCCATGCACCGGGGTCAAACCCTTCCGGTGCATATTGGTTGCCATCACCACCACCGGAATCATTATCAATATTCCAATCAGCCTCATTCCAAACAGCGCTTGCTGAAGATGCACCTTCTGCCCTTTCGGCTCTGCCATCTTCAAATTCATGACCAGTCCCAGAACCATCCTCACCGGCAACACCAAACATATCCACAATAGTGCCGGAAGCATCCAACAGGGCAATATTATCATCTCCATTACTATCTGCAGGACCGCCGGTTCCTATATCCTGATCACAGGTTAATCCATAGGTTGCATTGTATTTATCGGCATTATTGCAGATTATATAAAATCCACCTGCTGTAATGGTGCCATCTAAAGATTTGGGGGATTGAGGGTCAGAATTTCCATTAGTCCACCTCAAAAGTGCCCAGCCTGATGATAGATCAACATCGGAATCTCCGTTGTTATACAATTCAACATAGCGCCCGGCATCGGATGAATTTTGCGGATCTGTTAATTCAGTCATGAACACATCAGCTAATGTAATTGTAGATAGTGTAAGTGTTATAATTAATGCTTGAAAGGCTTGTAGCATTATTTCTCCTCCTTAATTAATCATTATATTTTATCTTTTTATCCCCGTGTAAAACGGGAATATTCGCACAAGGTTAGGGCTAAATTTAAGAAGAGACAAGTATTGAATGGGAGGGATATTCATAATTTTTACAATTAAACCGTTATCGATACGTCACTCACGAGGAGAGGTAGCAGAGATCATCTCTGAAAATGTGACCTCCGTCACAAAAATGCTCATATTATTTTAGGATTTATTGTCTTCCCTCTAACAATCTGGGTACTACATCCGGGTCTGCTAAAGTGGAAGTATCCCCCAGGTTGGCAGTATCTCCTTCAGCAATTTTCCTGAGAATGCGACGCATGATTTTCCCTGATCTGGTTTTAGGCAGAGCTGCTGTGAATTGAATTTTATCAGGTGCGGCATGGGGTCCTATCAATTCCCTGACTTTCCGTCTGATTTCATTTAAAATGGATTCATTTTCTTCCTCTCCCGCCATCAGGGTAACATAGGCATAGATTCCCTGTCCTTTAATTTCATGAGGATATCCTACAACTGCCGCTTCAGCTGCAGAAGGGTGAGCGCCGATGGCGCCTTCAATTTCAGCAGTTCCCAGTCTGTGTCCGGAAACATTCAATACATCATCCACCCTGCCGGTGATCCAGTAATACCCTTCTTCATCACGGCGTGCACCGTCTCCGGTGAAGTAAAAGCCTTTAAACATGGAAAAATAGGTGTCATAGAAACGCTGTTGATCTCCATAAATTGTGCGCATTTGACCTGGCCAGGAAGTTTTAATTGCCAATAGTCCCTCCGCAGGATTTCCATGAATTTCATTACCTTCCGGATCTAAAATGACAGGGGTGATGCCAAAGAATGGAAGGGTAGCAGAACCGGGTTTCAAGGGTGTGGCAGAGGGGAGGGGAGTGATTAGAATCCCACCTGTTTCAGTTTGCCACCAAGTGTCCACGATGGGGCAGTTTTCTTCTCCAACTATAGTATAGTACCAATTCCATTCGGGTTCTTTAATCGGTTCACCAACCGTTCCCAATAGCCTAAGTGAGGAGCGGTTACTATTGGAGACAAATGCATCTCCTTCCCGCATTAATGCTCTCAAGGCTGTAGGAGCAGTATAAAATAAATTTACTTTGTGTTTTTCCACCACCTCCCAGAATCTGCCGAAGTCAGGATAATTGGGAACCCCTTCAAACATGAGAGTCGTTGCGCGGTTTGCCAATGGTCCGTACACAATATAGGAATGTCCTGTTATCCAGCCAATATCAGCTGTGCACCAATAGATGTCTCCGGGATGGTAATCAAAAACCAATTCATGGGTAAGGGAGGCATAGACTAAATAACCACCAGTGGTATGGAGTACACCTTTCGGTTTTCCAGTCGATCCCGAAGTGTAAAGAATAAAGAGTGGATCCTCTGCATCCATTTCAACAGGTTCACACTCATTGGAAGCTTTTTCCATTTCATCCTGCCACCAGACATCCCTGCCGACTTGCATATTTACAGACTCACCGGTACGGTTAATTACCAACACCTTTTCAATAGAAGGTGTATGCTGCAATGCTTTATCCGCATTGGCTTTCATGGGGATATTATGCTTTGTTCCTCTGACTCCTGTGTCTTGGGTTATAAGAACTTTGCAGGATGAATCATTAATCCTATCCCGCAGTGCATCAGGAGAAAAAGCCCCAAATACAATAGAATGGACAGCACCAATTCTGCTGCATGCCAGCATAGCAATAGCAAGTTGAGGAATCATTTGCATATAAATACAGACTCTGTCTCCTTTTTCAACCCCATAGGATTTAAGAGTATTTGCACATTTACATACCTCATCCAGCAATTGAGAATAGGTATAGGATGTATCCTCCTCTGGATTGTTTCCTTCCCATATAAGGGCTGTCTCATCCCCATGGCCTGACTTTACATGCCTGTCCAGACAGTTATAGGATACATTGAGTTTTCCCCCCTCAAACCATTTAATATCTGCAGAATTGAAATCACAGGAGGAAATTGTATCCCATTTTTTAAACCAATCCAACCGTTCTGCCTGCTCTGCCCAAAAACCAGCAGGGTCTTTTACGGATATATCATACATTTCTTTGTAGGATTCCAAGTTTGGAATTCTTGCCTTGTTTTGATTTTTATATTGTGGTTGAAATACTTTGTTTTCGTGTATTGTATCTGTCATTTTTCTATCCCTCTTTTACGATTAGTAGAGTTTTTGTCCGTTTATTTGGCAGCATGATAAGCGTACCAATCAGACATGAAATTCCTGCAATGATAAAGGGAACCATCCAAATGGAGGGTGCACCTGAATCCATTGCGCTATCTTTAAAATATCCTGCAATCTGGGGGCCGGCAATACCTGCAACTCCATAGGCGGTAAACATCCAGCCGTAATTACTACCAACATTCTTATTACCGAAATAATCTGCAGTAGCAGCAGGAAACAGGGCAAAATTACCACCAAAATTAAATCCGATGATAGAAGCCGCAATAATTAATCCCGTAGATGTAACAAACAAAATGAATCCATGATATATAAGCAACATGGCAGCAGCTTGGCATAAGGTCATAGTAATTATAGCCGGTCTGCGACCTATATGATCAGAAATAATACCCCAGAGTATTCTTCCCAGTCCGTTAAAAATAGCATACCATGCCATGGCTGTCCCGGCAACGATTCCCGCCTGCGGAACTCCATGGTAACTAAGGGTATCTATACCAAATAAGCGGATGCAGTAAATTACCATTAATCCAGATAATGCAGAGAAGATAAATACGAGCCATAATTGATAAAAACGGGGTGATCTCAGCATTTCCCCGGAAGTGAATTCTACAGATTCTGAATCTCTAACAGGAATATTTTCAGGATTAGAAAATTCCTCCATTTTATAGTTTTCAGGAGGATTTATCATAACCAAACTCCCTAAGAGTACAAGGAGCAGAAACAGAAATCCATAGAGAAAAAATACCGATTGTACACCTGTGAGATTAAAAAACTGTAAAAGGTTTAATAATCCTCCAAACCAGGATCCGGCTATTTTCACCCAGATTGTTGCACCAAATCCAAAGCCTGCCACAGCTAATCCTGTAATCATTCCTTTTTTATCCGGGAACCACTTCACGCCAACGGCAATGGGTACTACATAGGCAAGACCAATTCCAATTCCGCCAATAACCCCAATGCATATAAGCTGGGTAAAAAAATCGTCTCCAAACAGTCCTGCTCCTATATATCCGGCTCCAAGGAGAATTCCACCTAAAATTGCAACAGGACGAGGACCGATTTGTTGCTGCAGCTTTCCTGCAATAACCATGGTTCCTGCAAAAACGCTAAACCGGTTGAAAATATCCAGGCTGTTTGTTGAGCAGAAAATTGGTAATATCCGTGGGGGTCAATGAGAAGGGGAGTAAAGACAGACCAGGCATAAATGGCTCCCAATGCCAATTGAATGAGAATGGCACCAAAAACAACAAGCCAACGAAATTGAATTTTCAAGTTATACTCCTTAAATAGGATAAAAGGGTCATTAAATCATATATAAATTTAAAAGGTTTAGTATATTGATTGGTATAAAAGAAATAAAATTGAAAATGGATTATGCTTTAAAAATGGGGGAAAACACAAAGAACAGCGTAATTTAGTATATGAATTATTCAGGAAATGACCGGCACTTCCAGGATTTAATGCTCTACCGTGTGCATGAAATTCTGTTGGTCGCCAGTCCCTATGATGCATTCATTTTGGAGGAAGATGGTAGGCTCACCGAACAGATTCTTCATGAATATTTGGGGATGAATCTGAGCTATGCACCCCGTGTCTGGCGTGCCAATACTGCTGCCAGAGCTATGGAAATGCTTTCAAAACGCTCTTTTGATCTTGTCATTGTTATGCTGAGGATTTCAGACATGGATCCCATCAGCTTTGGAACCAAAGTAAAGGAATTATATCGAAATAAACCAGTTATCCTACTTGCTTTTGATGAATCAGAAATTAAACAACTCCCCGAAAATATAGATGATGTTATTGACAATGTTTTTGTTTGGACAGGTGATTCAAGCGTGTTTCCTGCCATCATTAAATATATTGAGGATAAACGCAATATTAAGCGGGATATCCGTAAAGGTGATGTGCGCGCAATTATCTTTATCGAGGATACCCCCTGGTATTATTCCAGTATTCTTCCTGTAATTTATAAGGAAACCCTGTATCACACGAAAAATCTCATTGATAAGTCTCTAAATGATACACAACGGCTCCTACATATGAGAGGCCGACCAAAAATTCTTTTAGCAAAAACCTATGAACAGGCAGCATATTATTTTAAACATTACCGAAATAATATCTTGGGGATTA
This sequence comes from Fidelibacterota bacterium, assembly GCA_030747125.1. GTDB lineage: Bacteria > Fidelibacterota > Marinisomatia > SCGC-AAA003-L08 > D37C17 > D37C17. The sequence continues at coordinate 6,050 of JASLLI010000030.1, forward strand.
TATCTGATATACGGTTTTCAAAAGGGGAAAATCTCCACCCCCATGCAGGAATCCTTTTTGCAAAATATATCCGATCAGTTGAAAAGTCCATGCCTATACTATTACAGTCCAATGATGAAGAAGTTTTAGAGACTGCAAAAAAAGTGACCCACAATGTTTTAAATAAATCTTCTTCAACTCTCTTTTCCGCTCTCAGGGAATTTATTATTTACAATTTTGGTTTTGGAGATTTTGTATTCAAACTTCCCAACGGTGAGGAGTTAGGCAGAGCTGTAAATATTGAAGAATTATTGGAAAATATACAGAAGGTTCCTGAAGCATCTCTTGATTATCATGCATCCAGCAATCATTTTTCAAATTGGCTGGCAGCCCGTGGAGAATTCCATTTAGCAACTCAGTTTCGTAAAATAAAAAATACTGATTTCACAGGTTTGGAAGAGAGGAGACAACACTACGATAAACTGATAAAGGATTCTCAGAGAAGTCATGGAATTGGTCCAGTGGCTGAATTTAAGGTGAATGCTAAATCCCGAAAGGCAAATTTTCTCAGAATCGGGGCTGGTTCATTAGGTGGAAAAGCAAGGGGACTTGCATTTGCCAATACCCATTGGAGAGAAGCAAATTTATCAGAAAAATATCCTGATATTGCTGTCAGAGTACCTAAAGTGGTAGTCATTGGTACAGATGAATTTGACAACTTTATGAATGTAAATAAATTGTGGGAGACTGCTCTGTCCTTAGATGACAACCGTGACCTGGAAGAGGTTTTTTTAGGAGGAAGGTTATCTAGAAAATTAATTGCCACTTTGAAAGAGTTTTTAAAAGAGGTAGCCTTTCCTTTGGCAGTTCGATCCTCCAGCCTTCTTGAAGATTCTCAATACCAACCGTTGGCAGGAATGTATGCAACTTTTATGCTGCCTAACTGCCATGAAAATGATAAGGAACGGCTAAGTCAGGTCTGTGAAGCTGTGAAACGGGTGTATGCATCCACCTTTTTTCAGGAGCCAAAGACACTCATGGAAAAAATTGTTCACCGCCATGAAGAAGAAAAGATGGCAGTCATAATCATGGAAATGGTTGGGCAAAAACATGGTGATTATTTTTATCCCACCTTTAGTGGCGTGGCGCAGTCATATAATTACTACCCCATATCTTATATGCAACGGGAGGAAGGTATTGCCTTCACTGCTTTAGGCTTGGGACGTACCATCGTTGAAGGTGGTCAGGCTCTGCGTTTTTCTCCCAAATATCCCAATATACTCCCTCAATTTTATTCCATAAAATCCACCATGGCGAATTCTCAAAATGCCTTCTATGCCTTGAACCTGAATAAGGGAAATAATCCCTTGAGAGAAGGGGAAGCTAATAATTTGCAAAGCCTCGATTTAGAAGATGCTGAAAAACATGGTGAATTGAAACATGTTGCTAGCGTAGTCTGTGAAGAAGATAAAATTATCAGAGACAATCTCAATTTTAATGGACGGCGAGTTGTCACTTTTGCATCCCTGCTGAAATACAAGACCTTCCCTTTAGCAGAAATATTGCAGGATGCTCTCATGCTCAGTGAAACGGCATTAGGCTGCCCGGTTGAAATTGAGTTTGCCGTGAATATGTTTGACACACCCAGCATCCAGGATGAGTTTTGTCTCCTTCAGATTAAACCCATGGTTATAGGCGGACTCCATCACTCTGAATTCAGGGAGAATGGTGAGCGAAAGGATATTATCTGTAAGTCCAATGTGGTTATGGGGGATGGGTACTTTAAACATATTCATAATATAATCATGGTTGATATAGATTTGTTTGACCGAACTGTCACCCGAAATATTGCCAAGGAAATAGATATATTCAATCGTCAATTAGGTAGAGATAACCCCTATCTCCTCATTGGTCCCGGCAGGTGGGGAACGGCTGACCCCTGGCTTGGAATTCCGGTTACATGGAAACAGATTTCCAATGCAAAGGTCATTGTTGAGGTGGGAATTGAAGAGTTAAACCCTGATCCTTCATTCGGTAGCCATTTCTTTCAGAATGTAACCAGTTTACGCATAGGGTACTTTACTATTCAGAAGAATGAACGCATTTCCAATCTTGATATGGATTGGCTGGATGAACAACCAGTCAAACAGACCTCTAAATATGTTCGTTGGATTGAATTGGAATCCCCTTTACACATTCATATTAATGGCAGTTCCGGTGAAGGCGTCATCATGAAGCCACAAGGTCTGGTGAAAGAAGTGATGGATGAAGAAGAATCCACAGGAATATAATTATGGGTAATTGTTCATATTGACTTCGTATTTACCTTTTGGCTGTTAGCTTCAAGTTGTAAGTATTAAATTATTCATTTATTCCTGTGCTGCCTTTAACAAATCCTCAATCAAATGAGCATTACGAATAATTTTTTCAATTTATAATTTATAAATAAACTTCCTTCTCCTCTTAAATTTACCCTCCCCATTTTTACATATATTGCTAAAATTAATGATGATTTACACAGGTGAACCTCAGTGAGTTCCCCCTATAAAACCGTTGCTTTTCAAACTTTGGGCTGTAAATTGAATTTTACAGAGACCTCTACACTTGCACGGGAATTTTCCACCCATGGCTATGCTCAGGTGAATGCTAATGATCCTGCTGATTTGGTGGTGATTAATACCTGCTCAGTTACAGAGAATGCCAATAAAAAAGCCCGGAAAGCGGTGAGGCAGGCGTTGAAGCGTTCTCCACAGGCGCAAGTTGCAGTCATCGGCTGTTATGCCCAGCTGAACCCGGAGGAAATTATCCGCATCCCAGGTGTGCGCTTGGTAGCAGGTGCAGAGGATAAATTTAAAATAGTAGAAGCAATTGAATCCGGATGGAATAAGGATAAAGCAGTAGTGCTTAATTCTCCTATACAGGAAGTGGAGAACTTTGTACCGTCTTATTCTATGGGTGAACGAACTCGTTCCTTTCTGAAAGTGCAGGATGGCTGCGATTATACCTGCAGCTTCTGTACCATCCCCCTGGCAAGAGGAAAATCCCGCAGTGCCAATATTGAAAACACCCTCTTACAGGCACAGGAAATCGCAGATTCAGGTATGCAGGAAATTGTTCTCACCGGAGTGAATGTGGGGGACTTTGGGAAAAATCATGGGGAAACATTTTATGATCTTATTCGAGAGTTAGAAAAGTTGCAAGGGATAGAACGCTATCGCATTTCCTCCATTGAGCCAAACCTTCTCACAGATGACATCATACATTTCATCATTGATTCACAAAAATTCCTCCCCCATTTTCATATTCCCCTGCAGTCCGGGTCTGATACCATATTAAAGTCCATGCGGCGGCGGTATCAAAGAAATTTATACGCAGAAAAAGTTTCTTACATAAAAGCTATGGACAAACAGGCATGCATCGGTGTTGATGTGATTGTGGGTTTTCCCGGAGAAACAGAAAAGGATTTTGCTGAGACTTATGACTTTCTCAATGGACTTGATGTGTCCTACCTGCATGTATTTTCTTATTCCCAAAGAAGAAATACAGATGCAGTTGCTTTAGAACCAAAGATACCCACTGAAGTTATTGCAGAGCGTAGCCGGATACTTCAGAAATTATCTATGGAAAAGAGAAAATCCTTTTATACCCAAAATCTACAATCTTCCCGTAAAGTATTAGCAGAAACCTGGGAAACGGGATTTCTTACAGGTCATACTGAAAACTACATCCCTGTGCACATTAAAGGGGAGAAGGCAGAGGTGAATTCCATAATATCCGTAAAGTTAATCCATCTGTCCGATTCTTTTGTCATGGGAGAGAGGCATTCATGAAAAGCAATCCCTTTGTAGGAGTTGCCGGGAACATTGGTGTTGGAAAAACCACTTTCACTGAAATTGTTGCTAAACATTTTGGCTGGAGGGAATTCTATGAATCGGTGGCTGATAATCCCTATTTGGATGATTTCTACCGGGATATGCATCGCTGGAGTTTTAATCTTCAGATTTACTTTTTGCATCACAGATTTGCAGGGCAGGTAGAAATTAGAGAATCTGAACGGGGAGTCATTCAGGATCGCACCATTTATGAGGATGTGGAAATTTTTGCCCGCAACCTCCATGAAATGAAATTCATGACGGATCGTGATTGGGACACCTATGTGGATTTATTTAAAAATATGACGCAATTTTTAAGAAAACCTGACCTCATTATTTATTTACGGGCTTCCACCGATACATTGCTTTCAAGAATTCGAAATCGTGACCGTAATTTTGAAAGAGATATTTCACCGGAATATCTCCACAGTCTAAACATCTCTTATGATCAATGGATCAGAAATTGCACTGACTATGCTGTACTTACCATTGAATCTGATGGATTCAATATTTTTGAGGATAAGGGCAGGCTGGATGACATATTAACTCAAATTCAAACGGCTCTTACTCCATGAAAGTTTTAACTGTATTTGCTTCGGGAGGCGGCTCTAACTTCAAGGCAATTCACCACTCAATTGTCTCAGGTGAAATTCATGGCGAAATTGCATTATTGGTAAGTAATAATCCTAATTGTGGTGCAGTAAAATATGCTGATGAAGCGGGAATTACTCATACCATTATCAATCAATCACGATATCCTGAAAAAAAATATAGAGATGATACCATGCTTGAAATTTTACTGGGGATTGAGCCGGACCTAATCATTCTTGCAGGATACATGAAAAAGATTCCCGACAAAGTGGTAAATCGGTTTAATAAAAAGATAGTAAATATACATCCTGCCCTGCTGCCTAAATTCGGCGGTAAAGGATATTATGGAATGAATGTCCACCAGGCAGTGATGAATGCAGGTGAAGAAAAGAGCGGGGCTACAGTTCATTTTGTAAATGAAGAATATGACAAAGGATCCATTTTAGCACAAGAGGAAGTAATAATTGAACCGCAAGACACTGCAAAGTCCTTGGCGGAAAAAGTGTTAAAAATTGAACATGAATTGTATCCGCAGGTGATTAAAGCCTATTGTGAAGACAGAATAATTTGGAAAAACAACCAACCCAAAATTGAGGAAGTCATTGAAAATTAAACGAGCATTATTAAGTGTCTGGAAAAAGGATGGAATAGTTGAGTTAGGGGAATTCCTTTCTGAACATGGAATTGAGTTAATATCCACCGGGGGTACACAGAAAGTATTAGAAGATGGAGGGTTGGAAGTCACTTCCATAGGAGATATAACAGGCAGCGGAGCAGTAATGGATGGGAGAGTGAAAACACTCCATCCAAAGATTTTTGGCGGCATCCTTGCTGACAGAAAAAATGAAAATCATCTCAATGATCTAACCAGTCTTGGCGGATTTGAAATTGACTTGGTAGTTGTGAATTTCTACCCCTTTGTTCAGGAAGCAGTAGAAAAAAACCTTGATCCGGCTGATGCCATTGAATTTATTGATATTGGCGGACCTTCCATGATTCGCGCCGCAGCTAAAAATTACCATTCGGTGACAGCTTTATGCGAACCAGAGTTGTATGCAGATTTTATGGATACTTTCACCGTAAATGAAAATGACATTCCTCTCACCTTTCGCAAAAAAGCTGCCATGAAAGTTTTTCAAATGACCACTGCCTATGAAGCTGCTATTGCACAATTTCTGAGTGAAGAAGAGGATATTCTCCCTGACACTATTATCCTCCCTTTAGAAAAATCTGCTGAACTTCGTTATGGTGAAAATCCACATCAGAAAGCAGCCTTTTACCTTACTGATGGTAAGTCTCCTGACTGGGTACAGCATCAGGGAAAAACTCTCTCCTATAATAATTATGCTGATATGGAATCTGCATGGAATATTCCTCAGGGTTTCGATGCAATTGCCTGTGTCATTATAAAGCATGCCAATCCTTGTGGGTTTGGACTGGGTGAAAATCCACTTGAAGCTTATGAAAGGGCAGTGTCCACAGATCCGGTCAGCTATTTTGGTGGTATTGTAGGCTTTAATTGTAAGGTAGATGAAACGGTGGCTGAGGCGCTGGTACAACCTTTTTTAGAATGTGTCATTGCTCCTGCATATACGCAAGCTGCTCTTAAGATTTTTGAAAGGAAAAAAAATCTGAGAATCGTAGAATCACCTGATGTCAGAATGGGGCAGGAATTATCTGTAAAATCCGTTGCAGGAGGTTTTCTCTGTCAGGAAAAAGACCGGCAGCAGGATGAACTGGAAATTTTAGAAACGGTGACCAAAAAATATCCCACCGTTAAAGAAAATAAAGCAATAGAATTAGGCTGGAAATTAGTTCGACATGTAAAATCTAATGCCATTGTTTTTGCCGGTGAGAATCAATTATTAGGAGTAGGTGCGGGGCAGATGTCCCGCATTGATTCTGTTAAAATTGCTATTCGAAAAGTTAAGGAAGCAGGTTTAGATTTACGGGGTGCTGTTATGGCATCAGATGCATTTTTCCCTTTTCCGGACAGCATAGAGCTGGCCGCAAAAACCGGCATTTCCGCCGTAGTACAGCCGGGAGGATCCATCAAAGATGAGAGCGTCATCCAAAGGGCAGATGAATTACAGATTTCCATGGTGTTTACCGGCACCAGACATTTTCTTCATTAAGGTATAACTATGTTTGGAATTTCAAATTTTACCAATTTAGTAACAGGCGATATTGCCATTGATCTGGGAACAGCCAATACCCTTATCTGGATAAAGGGTCAAGGAATTGTCCTTAATGAACCTTCCATTGTTGCCCGCAATGTGGTAAACGGAGAGATAATGGCCGTTGGGGATGAGGCAAAAGAAATGGTAGGCAGAACTCACAGCGGGATCGAAACGATCCGCCCTTTGAAAGACGGAGTAATTGCTGATTACAAAATGACAGATGCCATGATTTTAGGCTTCATCCGTAAAATTAAACTCAGCCGGATTGCCCGCCCCCGTATTGTGATTTGCATTCCTTCCGGTGTAACAGATGTTGAGCAGAGATCGGTAAAAGAATCTGCTGAACATGCCAATGCCAGCGAAGTCTATCTCATTGAAGAGCCTATGGCTGCAGCCATTGGAATTGGTATAGATGTGAGAAAACCCGTTGGAAATATGATTGTGGATATTGGCGGCGGTACCACAGAAATCGCTGTCATTTCTCTTAATGGAATCGGTACAATAGAAACCATTCGAATCGCAGGCGATGAACAGACCAAAGCCATTGTGGACTGGTTTAAAGAACAGCATAAATTGGGGATAGGTGAAAGAACCGCAGAAAATATTAAATGCACCGTTGGCTCAGCCATCCGCAGCTCCGGCTCTAAAATTGCAGTGAAAGGACAGGATCTGATTACGGGTATCCCTAAAACCATTGAAGTGTCCTCTGATGAAATCCGGCAGGCATTGGCTGAAACAGTGTTTCAAATCACTTCAGCAATTCGGAATGCATTGGACAAAACACCTCCGGAACATTCTGCAGATATCATTGATTTTGGAATTATCCTTACCGGCGGAGGAGCTCTCCTGAAAGACCTGGATGTACATATCAGAAACAAAACTAATCTTCCTGTAAATGTATCGGAAGATCCTCTATTCTCCGTGGTTAAAGGCACAGGATTAGTTTTGGAAAATCTGAAAAAGTATCGCGATGTACTGATTCAGCCCTGATGCCCCGCAGTAAAGTACCTTACATTCCAAAAGATGTTCTGGCGCTGATTTTAACTCTGTCCCTGTCTGCCCTACTCCTTTTTACCAGAACTTCTCCGCAAGTACAACAACTCAAATTTCAACTTTCCATCCTCCTGAATAAGGTAGCCTATCCCCTGACCTGGTATAAAGGAATATTTTCCATCAGGGAGGAAAATCAGGTACTGAAATACCAACTGGTGCAGCTCACTCTCTTAAATTCAGAATTGGAGAGCTACCGGAAGGAAAACGAGCGTCTTAAGGAAATGTTAAACTTTTCTAACTTTCAACCGCTGCAGTTTATTACAGCGAATGTGGTGAACCATAATTTTGGTCTCCCTGCTCAATCGGTTACGCTTAATGTGGGAACTGAAGATAAGGTAATAAAAAATTTAACGGTGATGGACCAAAACGGACTGCTGGGTAAAACGGTACAGACCACTGGAAAAGCTTCCATGGTTCAACTCATTACAGATAAAAATTTCAGGGTCTCCATCCGTATTGGTGAAGACAGGGCCCTGGGACTATTCATCCCCACCCATGGGAAATATGGTATTTTGGATGGTGTACGAAAGTCCATGCCATTGTCGGTGGGGGAGATTGCCTATACTTCTGGAATTTCTGAGATTTATCCACCCAATATCCCCGTTGCAAAAGTGATATCCATAGATAAAAGGGATGACCAACCTTTCCAGCATGTGGTAGTGGAATTATTGGCTTCCATTGACAGTTTTGATTTCGTTTTCGTAGTCTTGTGAAACACTCACTTTCACTACCCTTTGTTGGGTTTGCAATTTTGGTGCTGGTATTGCAAACCTTCATTCCCGGATTTTCCCTGGGGGGAGAGAAAATTGTTCCTGATCTTCTGCTGATTTTTATGGTATATGCGGGATTGTTGTATGGAAGATTCTCCTCCATTCTCATTGGCTTCGGATTCGGCTTAGTGCAGGATTTTGCATCCCATTTTGAAATTATTGGTGCAATGGCTTTCACCAAATCACTGACTGGATTTGGTTTGGGGTCTCTTGCATTATACCGTACCGTTTGGCCGCCAATAATTCGGGCACTTATCGTTACATCCATTTTCCTGCTTCACTTTCTCTTGTTTTTTTTCATAAAATTTAACGGTACTCCTGCCAGTACCGCTCTCTTGTTTCAAGTAGCAATTCTACATACCCTGGTGGGTATTATCATATTATGGATTTTGGATAAAGCCATCATCAGAAACCTGTTTTCAAGATAAACTCCATGCTGCACAAGGACAGAAAACTCATCATCTTTCTGGCAGGAATTTTCCTTATTATATTTTTTCGGTTCTATTTTCTGCAAATTCAACAGCAGCAGGAGTATGAAAAAAAAGCGGGGGGAAACAGTATCAGAAATATCATTTTGAATGCTCCTCGCGGAATCATTTTTGACCGAAACCATAACCCCATCGTGGATAATCGACAGATTTATGATTTATCCCTCATCCCCTTCGATGTAACGGAACATTTTAATTATACCTTATTTGAAAAAGTCACCGGTCTTGAAGTGAATAAAATTGCCGAGTCGGTGAAAAAGAAAAAAAACTCATTTTACCGATTCCGACCCTTCACTGTTAAACGCCATATTGATTTTGAAAAACGCTCTCAGTTAGAGGAAAATAAATTAGATTTACCGGGAATGATTTTTTCTGAATTCCCTGCACGAACCTACCCTGACTCAGCAAAACTTACCCATGTATTAGGCTATCTCCGCGTGGTTACAGAAGAATCTGCCATTAATCCGCCTGTTGATCTGAAATATAAATTAGGAGATGTTTTTGGTTTCAGCGGTATTGAAAAAATGTATGAATCTTCCCTCAGAGGGAAGGACGGAACGGAATACAGATTGGTGGATATTTATGGCATTGACCATGGAGTACTGGCTGAAAACCCCGGCACACTTCCCGTCCCCGGTGAGCATTTGATTTTATCCATAGATGCCAAAATGCAGGCTTTGGTAGAAAAACTTTTCTTAGATAAAAAAGGGGCAGTTGTAGCCCTTGCTCCTGCAACAGGAGAAGTTTTAGCAATTCATTCTGCCCCTGATTATAATTTAGACTCCTTTGCTGGTCCCGTTCCTATTGAACTATGGGAAGGTTGGAATTCAGACCCTGACAAACCTCTGCTGAACAGGGTGGTTCAGGGCTTATATCCTCCGGGGAGTACGATGAAGTTAGCAGCTGCCGCCCTTGCTGTAGAAAAGAAAAAAGTATCCACAGACTGGAAGGTGCATTGCTCAGGTGTCTATGGTTTCGGCGACCGAAACTTTCATTGCTGGAACACAGCAGGACATGGTGAGGTGGACCTTAATCTGGCTATTCAGCAATCTTGTAATGTGTATTTCTATCATCTAATGCAGAAATTGTCTTTTGAAGAATGGCGGGATATGGTGGAACAGTTCCACTTTGGTGAAAAAACAGGGATAGATATTTTGGGTGAAAAGAAGGGTAATGTACCCAATAAGGACTATATGAACTCCCGTTACGGTCGATATGGCTGGGCAGCAGGAAATTTACTCACTTTTATTATCGGTCAGGGGGATGTATTGGTTACTCCTTTGCAGGTTGCCCAGTTTATGAGCCTTATAGCTACAGATGGAAACACCTATCAACCCCACCTGGTGAAAAATCAGGATACTCCTGCAGTTCAAGTGCATCTACAGCAGAATACCTGGGAGTTTATTCAAAAAGCAACCTGGAATGTTGTGAATCATAAAGAGGGGACAGGAAAACAGGCAGCTGTGAAAGGGGGAGGAGTTCACGGTAAAACAGGAACGGCTCAAAATCCTCATGGAGATGACCACTCCTGGTTTGCAGGTTTTATGAATGTGAAAGATAAACCAATCATTTCGTTAGCCGTCATTGTCGAACATGGCGGAAAAGGCTCGGTGGAAGCAGCCTCTATTTCAAGGAAAATATTTCAATATGCTGAACAAAATTCCCCTTTTAAATAATTTCCTGAATAAGGTTATTCAAACTCCTGAGGGCCTCGTAATCCGGTGGCGCATTATCCTCCCGGTATTCGCCTTACTGCTCATCAGTTTAATAACTCTGAAACACACGGGAGATACTCAGACTCTTTTAACTTCAACTTATTACAAGCAATATATTTGGTTGGGATTGGGAACACTTGTTTTTATTACCATGCAATGGTTCCGCTTTCAATTTTTTCAGGAATATGCCTATCATTTATATATTCTGCTTTTTTTATTCATTGTCATCACCTATTTCATGCCGGCTATCGGAGGAGCAAAAAGATGGTTGATTTTGGGTCCTTTTACTTTTCAACCATCTGAAATTGGTAAATTATTTCTGGTATTTGCCCTGGCGAGATATTTAGCAGAACAGCAAAACAGAAAGCGGGAAATCCCTGTTATGATTATTACCCTCCTCATGGCAATCATGCCTGCCTACCTTGTGTTTAAGCAGCCGGATTTTGGAACGGCAATTGTCTATGGCTTTATCGCCATCCCCATGCTGTACTGGTCCGGGATTAGATCCTTCTATCTTTTTTCTGTCATTGCACCGGTTATCAGTATTATCGCTGCATTTAACCTTCTCATTTTCTCAATTTGGATGACTGTACTTCTTGTCATCATCTATTTCAGTCAGCCGCGGATTATTCACGGTGTAGCTCATTTTATTGCCAATATAAGTTGCGGAATTATGGCTCCCTATATATGGAATAATATCCTCTACCATCATCAGAAGGAGAGAATCCTCACTTTGCTGAACCCCATGCGGGATCCCCAGGGTGCTGGATATCAGGTTATTCAATCTATCATTGCCATTGGTTCCGGAGGACTTTGGGGCAAAGGACCGGGGCAGGGTACTCAGACGCAGCTGCGCTACTTACCGGTTCGGGACACAGACTTTATCATTTCAGTCATTGGGGAAGAAATGGGATTGGCAGGGATATTTATCATTCTTTTTTGCTTTTTTATCATGTTGTACTGGATAATAACCTATGCAGCCAGCATCTCCAACCGATTCTCCAGTTTGGTATTGGTGGGATTCGTCAGTATTCTCTTCATTCATTTCACCGTTAATCTGGGGATGACAGTGGGGCTGCTTCCGGTAACGGGACTACCAGCTCCCTTTCTCAGTTACGGTGGTTCCTTCCTCCTCACCTGTACCATAATTTTGGCAATGGTGAATTCTATTATAAATCACCACATTTAAACTTACTTTTGCAATTGTAAGGGTATGGAGGAAATGCGTAAAATTAACCCCTCAATTTTATTTTAAATTCGAAGATTACCAAGGAATCCATCATGGCTGCCGTAGTTAAAAAATTAGTAACGGGTACATTTCTATTATACTTTTTATTGCTCACCGGATGTGCAGGAACAAGTCCGGGAACACAATATTCATCCTCAGATAATGCCTCAAAACAGGAAATAAAGGAACTGAAAAATCAACTGGAAGCACAGGGAAAACAAATTCGTGAAATAGAGAAGGAATTAATACAGTATAAGCACGAACTTGAAGACCAAACTCAGGTGATAGATGTGTACGATGAAAACAATGATTCTGTAAGAGAATTTAAGCAGAAATTGGAAAATGAAGTGCGTGCCATAATCTCAGAAATGGAAAATCAGAACATGGATGCAGATGTGGTAAAAACCCTGAATAAAATCCAAAATAAAATTGAAATTTTAGAAGATCGTACCTTTTATACTGACAGCTTATATTTTGAAATTGTAAATGATCTGGTAATGATAGAAAATAAAATAACTTCCCTTATTGCCAGCTATAAAGAGATGACAGAAATCACCGGCAAGAAGAAAACAAAGGTCATCCCTAAAATCACCAATGAAGAGTACACTGCCAAATATATAGAGTCCCTCTCTCAATATCAAAATGGTGAATGGAATATGAGTTTAGACGGATTCAAGTTTCTAATTCAGGCTGACAGCAACCATGATCTGGCAGATAACTGTCAATATTGGATTGGAGAAATATATTATGCTCTGAAAGATTTCAGAAGAGCCATAAAAGAATTTGAGAAGGTATTCACCTTTCCAGGTACCAACAAAGCAGATGATGCCCAATTTAAATTGGGTCTCTGCTATGTAAATATTGGTGAAACCGATAAAGCCAAAAGAGAATTTGAATCATTGTTAGAATTCTATCCAAACAGTGAATATTACCAAAAAGCACAGAAAAACCTCCAGAAGTATTAAACCCCATTAAAGAAGGAAATCCATGGCCCCCTTAAAGTTATATTATTTATCGGCTGAAGTCGCACCCTTTTCAGAAACTTATGAACTATCCACCTTTTCCAGGAAGATAACAGCGAAACTGCATGACAAAGAAGATGTGGATATCAGAGTCTCACAGCCTAAATATGGTTTTGTAAGCGAGAGAAAGTATATCCTGAGAGAGGTAATCCGGCTAAAGGATCTTCCCGTTATGTATGATGGGAAAAAGCACATCATAAATCTGAAATCCTGTTTTATACCTGAAACCAGAGTACAGGTCTATTTTATTGAGAATAATACCCTGTATAAATCGCTGCCCGAACTCATTTATAAAGCACGAAACGGAAGGGTATTTAGCGATATAGATTTCCGCTTTACTTTTTTCGCTAAGGCAGCAGTGCATACCCTAACTTCCATGTTTTGGGCACCTGATGTTTTGGTCTGTAATGACTGGCAGACATCCTTCGTCCCTACATTACTTAAGGAACAATATCAAAGTGATGAGTTTTTTGCTAACATGAAATCTGTATATATCATTCATTCAGTGAATAACTACCGAAAGTTTTCTAAAAACTCTTATAGTGCTGTTAATATTGAACCGTCAGTAAAGGGTAAAATGGTGGATAATCACATAAGAGCAATTCAGGATGCAGATCTGGTTATTGCCATGAACTATGAGTCTAAAAAGGTTCTGGAAAATATGCAGAAGCAGAAAAAATTATATGAAGCCTTTGAGGAAGCAGATTCCAGGGTAATAGATGTTCCTAAAAAGACGGACCGCAGTTTTTGGAAAGACACTGCCAATACTATAGAGTCCGCCTGCCGGGAATTATAATGAACTTTCTGCCCACCCCGAGTAAATACAGGATGTTAATTTTCCTGGCATTGGGGGGGATATTGCTGCTGATCAGCTGCACCTCTGATCCATTGGTGTTCAATCCGCCCGGAGGCTATACCTTTGAAAAAAATGTATTTGCATTAGATACCTCCCAATCTACAACGGTTCAGGGAGAGCATCATACAGGGGAAAGTCCCCGGGTCTATACAGGCATTTTGTCCAACGGAGATACGGTATCAACCTTATTGCAAATACTGCCTGAACACATCAGCAATCACCCTGCCTGTACTTCCCAGTCTGTGTCATCGGTAAAAATTAGTTTACATTCAGTTAGCAATTTGGCTATTGAAAATAACGGGGAAAAAAATTACCTGATGCAATCTGATTCACTAAAAGTGTTTTTTCTTCCTCCTTCAGATTCCTGGGATGAGCAGAAGGTACTTTCTGAAGCTGATGTAGATGAAAAATTATTTTCTTTTCAGGAAGGAATCCAGATTGCTGACACCCTTATTACCATCAGTAACACTTCTTTGGAAATCACCCTGCAGGGGAATCAAGATTCCCTGTTTCAAAGTTGGTGTAGTGAATCTCAAACACCTGCATTACTCATTTCGTATCTGCCTGATTTAGAAGCTATAGGAACTGCAGATAACACTTTTTTAGAGTTTGCCTCTGCCAATATGAGTAATGCTGCCATTTCTCCCAAACTGAAGGTAAGCTATTTGCAAAACCAATCTACCCAAATTTCAAAGAACCGATATTTTATTCAATCTGTCACCAGTGTTGTTCCGGAATCTGAAGGAGTGGACTTTGAAAATGCCTTTTATATTTCTGATTCTACCTCTCCTCATTGGGGAACAGTGTATGCCCTGAATATGCAGACTTCCCAATTTTCTTTAAGTGAGTCTGTACGTTTTGATTCTGTGGCAATAGGAAATGATATTATTGCAGGGTCTTATAATCAATCCCTCACATTGGTTAAAATTCGAGTAGAAATTGACCCTCAAAATTCTACTGACTCTGATTCCGTTTACTTTAATATTGACTCTGCCATTGCCTTCAAGTCTAAGTTTGACCCTGCAGGGGATAATTGGCATGCGGAATCTAATCCTGATTCTACAGAAAATAATCTGAAATATGATGTTGGGGAGCTTTTTGAGGACTATGGTAGTGACGGATGCAAGGATTCTTTAGAGGATGGTAAGGGGGATTGTTTGTGCAAGGATTCTTCAGAGGATGGTGAGGGGGGTTGTTTGGAAAATGAAACAGATTCTCCTTTCAATAATCTGGGTACGGAAGGGAATGGAATTTTAGACTGGACCGACCGTAATGGAAATGATATTTGGGATGAAGGCGAAGGAGAAAAGTGGCAGGACTGGGGTAGTGATTTCTGCCCTGACAGTCTAGAGAGCGGTGATGGGCTGTGTAATGGTGATGGGAGTCTTGGATATGACCCCAATAAAGATAATGCAGACCCGGCTGGAGATGATTCCTCTCATGTGAACCCGCTCGGTACTGAAAAAAATGGTAGAAGGAATTCTTGTGAACCCTTTAAGGACTGGGGAAGGGATGGTCTTCCTGCAAGTTTATCTGGTGATCCTGATGATGGAGAAAGTAATGGGAAGTATGATGAGGGAGAACCATTCGAGGATACCGGTTGTGATGGCAAATTCAATGAAGATGAAGTTGAAGATTATTCCGGTCGTATTGAAGGAAATGGCATTTTTGATGAAGGAGAATTTTTAGATTGTGGTGAAGATGCAATGTGTGACGATAATGACATTTCAGATGATTATAATAT
>JASLLI010000031.1 GCA_030747125.1 Fidelibacterota bacterium
CTCCTTTAACTTTGGTCATTATTTCAGAGACATATTCCAATGATCTCTCAAAATGAGTGTCAAACCCCTTTACTTGAATTTTGAAATAATTTTTATCAGCTCTGAAATCAATGGTCGTTCCGATTTTCTGCAATTCACTTTTGAAAGTATGAAAATCTTTAACCTCAGTTCCAAGTAAATTCAATAACTCTGCTGTTTGTTGAAGCTTTGGTTCAGCCTTGGTACCAATTCCATATTGAAAGTTAAGAGTGAATATCCCATTTATAGGATTATGTGTATGATAAAGATGTACCTTTTCTTTAATGTGTTTTTTTTGAACATCCTTATCGAATTCGATATATTTCAGCTTCATCTCTCCTTCAGGGACTTCATCTAATTTTGCGGCGAAAGCTGATTTTTTTTCTGTATTTTTTGGGATGATTGGTTCAAACTGCGGTTTGTCTAATTTATGCTTTTTGGGGAAACCCATTTTAGAATGCATTACCAGATAATCATCACCAAAATAGGTATTTGCAATTGCAACAACCTCTTCTTTGGTAATGGTATTTATTTTTTCGGGTAGAGATATTATATCATCCCAACTGCGACCTTTTACATGGGCATCAATAAGGGTGAACAGCCTGCCTTCCATACTTTCCATATTTTCTTCATTCTGGCGAATCATGGTGAGTTTCACTGCATTGAAAAATTCATCATCAAAATCTCCTGCCTTTAACTTTTCAATTTGTCCTAAAACCAGTTTTTCAGCTTTATTTAACGACTGGAAAAACAACTTAGGAACAAAGATGAAATTATTAGCGCCAAGATCTGCATAATCCATTGTAAAGGCACCGGCTTCTAATATTTTACCATCAACAGTGAGCTGATTAATTAATCCCGTATTTGCGTTATTTGTCAACAATTGGTTACAGACATTAAGGGCAGTTTCATCAGGATGCCCCGCCGGGACGGTTCTAAAGCCCATAATTCCAAATTTGATGGGTGTCATGCGTTTTGAAATCTTTTCCCTGCCCTCAAATGGACCTTCCACTATATCAATAGGAGGAGGTAACTCACCGCTGCGCCAATTTCCGAACTTTTGCTCTATCAAAGGTATAGTTTCTTCAATTGAAAAGTCACCGCTGATGATAAGCGCCATATTATTGGCTACATAATAGGTATCAAAATATTCCTGCATTTTAGTCAGAGAAGGATTTTTTAAATGCTCTACAGAACCTAAAACCGTCTGTTGTCCATAGGGATGCCTTTTGAAGAAATTCTCCAAATAGGTGACAAAGACATTTCTAAAGACATTATCCATGGCTCTATTCTTTTCTTCATATACCGTTTCAAGTTCAGCCTGAAAAAGTCTAAAAACAGGTTTTTCAAAGCGATGACTATAAATCTCAAGCCATTTTTCCAACTGGTCGCCGGGGAATTTATTAAAGTACGCAATTACATCATCACTAGTGAATGCATTTATCCAAGTACCCCCCATACCTTCTAGTAGGCGGTCAAATTCATTAGGAATAGCATATTCACCGGCCTGCAAGGACAACCGATTGATTTCCTTTTGAATCTTCAACCTTTTATCCTCATTCTGTGTAGTTGCAAGAACATCATACTTCATGCGGATACTGTCTAAATAGACTTTTTCAGCCTCAAAGTTCACGGTTCCCATTTCTTCAGTACCTTTAAATAAGAGGTGTTCTAAATAATGGGCAATTCCTGTTGCATCCTGAGGATCTCTTTTACCACCACCGTTCACTATCACTGCACCAAAGACTGAGGTTGTATTGTGGTCTTCATTCAAATAAACCGTTAAACCATTCTTCAAGGTGATTGTTTTAACATCCATAGGACTATATTCTCCTCCCTTTAATTGATTAATACCTGTCATTAGCAGAGCAATAATCAGGGCAATAATATTTATGTTTTTCATGAATTCTCCTTATTAATTCAATGTATTGTTTGATAACTGTCTTGCCTGTTCATCTGCATGATAGGATGAGCGAACTAAAGGACCAGACTCCACCACCTTAAATCCCATTTTATATCCCTCTGTTTCATAAATGGAAAAAGTATCAGGATGGACAAAGCGGTGTACCGGTAAATGGTTTTTAGTAGGCTGCAGGTATTGTCCTATGTTAAAAATTGTCACTCCTAATTTGGCAAATTCTTCCATAGTTTCCAATACTTCCCTGTCTGATTCGCCTAAACCTACCATCATACCAGTTTTAGTAGTAAGCCCCCATTCAACTGAAGCTTGTAAAACTGCTTTAGAACGGTCCCAATCCGACTGAGGGCGTACCTGCCGGGATATGCGTTCTGCACATTCCACATTATGAGAAAATATATCCGGTGCAGCCGAAAATACTTTTTTTAAAGCAGGCTGGTAATTTCGAAAGTCAGGAGTAAGAACCTCGATGGTGCACTGAGGTGCTGACTTACGGACTTCCTTGATGGTATCAGCCCAAACTGCTGCACCATAATCTCCTTTCAAATCATCCCGGTCAACAGAGGTTATTACCACATGACGAAGCTGCATGGCTTTTACTGCTTCTGCAGTACGTTTTGGCTCAGTTAGATCTGTTACTGCAGGCTTTCCTGTCTTAACGGAGCAAAATCCACAGGAGCGGGTACAGATATCTCCTAATATCATAATCGTAGCCGTTTGATTTCCCCAGCATTCATATATATTTGGGCAGCGAGCTTCTTCGCAGACTGTATGTAATTTACTCCCGTGAATAAGCCTCTGTGTCTCCAGATATTTCTCTGAAGTTTTCAGTTTGATCTTCAACCAGTCCGGTCTAGTTCTGGTGGTTTGGTAAGTGACTTCACTCATAGCATTAATTTTGTATCCTGGTTTTGGAATAGGATTCAATATTTTCTACCAACCGAGCTAAAAATTTGGTTCCGTAAGCGCCATCAATAATTCGGTGATCATAACTGAGTGTTAAATACACCATGGAACGGATAACAATAGTGTCACCATATTCCGTCTCTTTCACAACTGGTCGTTTTTTAAATGCACCAACGGAGAGTATACCCACATTGGGTTGATTTATAATACCCATGCCAAATAAGCTTCCAAAGACTCCGGGATTTGTCACCGTAAAAGTTGATCCAAAAATTTCATCAGGAGTGAGTTTATTATCACGGGCTCTGCCTGCAAGATCAGCTGTGGAGCGAGCTAATCCCAGAAAATTTCTTTCTTCAGCAGAATGAATCACAGGCACAATGAGATTGTCATTAGGTAGGGCAACTGCCACTCCCATATTAATATTGCCATGATGAATGATATTGTCTCCCTCTAAGGATGCGTTCATTAAAGGGAATTCCTTAATAGTTTTGATACAGGCATCCAAAATCATAGGCGTATAGGTGAGATTGACTCCGGAGGAGTTTTTAAAAGACTCTTTCAACTCTGATCTGATATCCACCAGATTGGTGACATCTGCCTCCACTGTGGTGTATACATGTGGAGAAGTCTGCACTGAGGCTACCATATGGTCTGCAATTCTCTTTCGCATGCGGGACATAGGCTCCACCCGATCTCCCATTGGCGGAGTTGCAACAGGAGTTGGTTTTACTGCAACAGTTTCAGTAACGGGAGGTACAGGAGGTGTTTCAGGTTCAGAAGTTACGGGTCGGTCAATGGAAGGAACTGCAGATGTTCGGTTTTCTACATAATTCAAGATATCGCTTTTATTGACCCGGCCATTTTTCCCACTGCCGGAGATGGTTTCCAATTCATCCATTGATATCCCTTCCACTTTAGCTATAGATTTTACCAATGGTGAATAAAAGCGCTTCGATGCTTTTTCCCGAACTGGAGTAATTGTGGATTTTGAAACTTTTTGTTTACCCATAGAAACAGTTTCCGGTACGGGCGAAGTGTCTTTATTTATCACAGGTTTGGGCGGCTCAGGAGGGGATTGAAGAACATCTCCCTCAGCTCCGATACGGGCGATCACTTCGCCAACGGGAATAGTATCGTTTACCTGAGCAATAATCTCCAACACTGTTCCTGATGCAGGAGCGGGAACTTCAGAGTCCACCTTATCTGTTGAAATTTCCAATAAGGTTTCATCTTTCTCAATACTTTCGCCAATATTTTTCTTCCATTCTAAAACAGTACCCTCTGTAATGGATTCTCCCATTTTGGGCATAATAACATCAACTGCCATTATTTCTCCTTTAATTCAGATTCTACAATCTGTCTTTTAAAGTTTATGTTAATTCGTGAATTCGTAAATTTTTCCGTTAAATGCTCACTAAGTTTATTAATCACATCTTTTTCATATTGAAACTCTATTGGACAGGAAACCTCAAAGGATATGTCAATACAATCCTCCACATCCCCATTTAACCGTAAATCCTGAATATCAATATCGCTCCATTCTTCAATGATTGGTTGGATTATTTTTTTAACTTCTGATTCAAGTTTCCCATCTGTCTTAACTGGATCAATATGGGTAACCACATCTGCAAATAAGGACTCACCTATTTCTTTTTCAACCGTATCAGCAATGTGATGTAATGTTTCTGCTGTATGTACATCGCTCACTTCAATATGAAGTGAAATAAATTTTTGGGTACCATATTGATGCACAATAATATCATGTACATTGAGAACATGTTTTACAGAAATGGCAATATCTTTTATTTCTTCAATGTAAGCTTTATCAGGCGGCCTTCCCAATAAATCATTAACGGCATTTTTCGCTATTTCAATCCCTGCATATAAAATGAACAACGATACAGCAACTCCCATATAGCTGTCAATTTGTGTAAATCCGAACTGTGCGCTCATAAGTCCCAATATAACTAATACAGATGACCACACATCGCTTTTATGATGCAGTGCATCCGCTTTGAGGGCTTCTGAATCAATAGCATCTCCCAATATTAAACTTACCCTGGCCATAATTTCTTTAATGATGATGGTAGCGCTAACTACAAAAATCATCCAGGGCGAAATGATTAATGCTTCCTCGTTAAAAATGCGATGGACAGAAGTTTTTAAAAACTCAATACCAATATAACCTATAATGAAGGCTATAATGAGTGAGGCAACCGTTTCTGCCCGACCATGACCATAAGGATGTTCAGCATCTGCTGGTTTTTGGGATATCTTAAATCCAAAGATTACAATTCCACTGGTTGCCATATCCAACAGTGAATGAAATGCATCTGCCAAAACCGCAATACTATGCGACAGAATACCAATGATAACTTTTACAATAAATAATACCAAATTGCCCAAAATAGAGAAATACCCTTCTTTAATACCCACTTTATGGCGTACAAGAGGGTCTTTCAAATTGACACCTTCAGGTATAATATGATTGACAATGAATTGAACCATTTTAGCGGTAGGCAGGAACCCCGGTAATATCTTCACCCAAGACTAAGGTATGCATTTCATGGGTACCCTCATATGTATACACTGATTCAATGTTCATCATATGCCGCATGATGGGATATTCGCCGGTAATGCCGTTAGCGCCATGAATTTCTCGTGCAAGCTTTGCAGATTCTCTTGCCACCCATACATTATTTCGTTTTAACATAGAAACTTGCTGATGACGCAAACTGCCGTCATCTTTATTGCGCCCTACTTCCAATGCTAATAATTGGCCTTTGGTAATTTCAGAGAGCATCCAGGCTAATTTGTCCTGGATGAGTTGAAATCCACCGATGGGTTTATTAAATTGAACCCTTTCTTTTGCATAATGTACAGAGGCCTCATATACAGCCATGGCAGAGCCTATAGCTCCCCAGCCTATTCCATAGCGAGCCTGATTTAAACATCCCAGGGGACCTTTTAATCCCACAACATTAGGCAGCAAATTCTCTTCGGGTACAAATACATCTTCCAAGACTAATTCAGAAGTGACGGATGCCCGCAGAGACCATTTTCGATGCATTTCAGGCGCAGTATATCCTTCCATTCCCTTTTCAACTACAAATCCACGGATTTTTTCATCATCGCATTTTGCCCAGACAATGGCAATATCTGCAATGGTGCCGTTGGTAATCCACATTTTTGTACCATTTATTTTATACCCCCCATCTACCTTTTTGGCCCTGGTGAGCATTCCACCGGGATTTGAGCCATGATTAGGCTCTGTTAATCCAAAACAACCGATCATTTCACCAGATGCTAATTTTGGCAGCCATTTTTTACGCTGTTCTTCTGAGCCATAGGCATAAATAGGATACATGACTAAAGATCCTTGTACAGATACGAATGAACGAATACCGGAGTCACATCTTTCCATTTCCTGGCACATGAGCCCGTAGGCAACATTGGTCATCCCTGCACATCCATATTCTTCAGGGAGATTCATTCCCAAAAAACCTAATTCTCCAAATTTGGGTATTAAATCAAAATTAAAAGTACCTGCTTCAAAATGATGCTCGATATCCGGCATAATTTCTTTTTCGACAAACTTCCGTGTTGTATGCTGCACCATGATTTCATCTTCACTAAATCTCTCTGAAATATCTAAAAAATCTATACAATTCAATTTCATAACTACCTCTGTTTAATATTCTAATACTTGATTAATTTTTTCCTGTAATCTCCTTAGGGGGAGATACAAGTTTGACTCTAATTTTTCACCAAAAGGAATGGGCGTATCCAATGATGCTACACGCGTTACCGGTGCATCTAAATATTCGAAAGCCTTTTCAGATATGATGGAGGCAATTTCTCCGCCGATTCCCCCAGTCAAATTTGCCTCATGCAAAACAATAGCCCTGTTTGTCTTTTTTATTGAGGATAATAATGTCTTCTCATCTAAAGGAATGAGTGATCTAAGGTCAATAATATCTGTAGAAATATTCATTTTCTTACTTATGTCCATCGCCCATGAAACACCTTTACCATAAGTGATAATTGATAACTCTTTTCCCTCCTGCACCAATCTTGCTTCACCAAAGGGGATATGGTATAAATTTTCCGGTACTTCACTTTTTATACTTCTATACAATCCTTTATGCTCAAAAAATAACACAGGATTAGGATCATCAATGGCAGCATGTAACAGCCCCTTTGCATCTTCAGGAGTGGATGGATACACTATTTTCAAACCTGGTACATGAAAGAACCAAGCCTCAGGATTCTGAGAATGGAAGGGGCCCGCATTTATACCTCCCCCGCTGGGCATTCTGATGGTTACATTAACGCCTTGTTCCCAACGATAATAATTTTTTGCAAGATTATTTACAATTTGATTAAACCCACAGGAGACGAAATCTGCAAATTGCATTTCTACCACCGGTTTAAATCCTTCAAAAGACAAACCCATGGCAGCACCGATAATCCCCGATTCTATAATGGGGGTATTCCGTACTCTCTCTTTGCCAAACTTTTCAACAAACCCTTCACTGATTTTAAACACACCGCCATATTCAGCTATATCCTGCCCCATGAGAATAACTTTCTCATCTGATTCCATTTTTTGAAACAATGATTCTTTAATGGCATCTACAAAACGCAGAGTGTTAATCTTTCCGTTGGGAGGAGTATAGCTATGCTCAATGGGAGCATATACATCCTTTAATTCAGCGGATTCAGTACTTTCAGGAAATGGAGCGTTTAGGGCAAAGTCAATTCCTACATTTAACCTTTCTGTTAATTCATCTTCAATTTCCTGCTTGACTAAGTCTGTAAACCAGTTTTTTGTTGATAAATATTTTTCAAAATTTTTAATGGGATCATGCTTTTCCCATTTTTCAAACAGCTTTTTAGGAACATATTTAGTCCCGGATGCTTCCTCATGACCTCGCATTCTAAAGGTAGCAGCTTCAATTAAGGTAGGTCCCTTCCCCTGTCTGGCAAAATCAGCAGATTTTTTTATTTCCTTTATCACTTCCAGAATATTATTTCCATCAATTTTTACACCGCAAATACCATAGCCCCTGGCTCTGTCTACCAAATTTTCACATGCATATTGTTCAGAGGTTGGAGTTGATAATCCATAGCCATTATTTTCAATGAGGAAAATAACAGGTAATTTCCACACTGCGGCTAAATTAAGGGCTTCATGAAAATCGCCTTCACTGGTTGCGCCATCTCCGATGAATGCTAAGGCTACCCGCTTTTCCCTGTTGAGTTGATAGGCAAGTCCATACCCATTGGCAACTGGCAGCATCGCCGCTAAATGGGAAATCATGCCCGTTATATTTTTTTCAGGATGACCAAAGTGAAAAGTTCTGTCCCGGCCTTTTGTAAAACCACCATCTTTACCCATTAATTGACAAAACAATTTTTTTAATTCAACTTTTCT
The DNA here is from genome assembly GCA_030747125.1 of Fidelibacterota bacterium. Taxonomy (GTDB): domain Bacteria; phylum Fidelibacterota; class Marinisomatia; order SCGC-AAA003-L08; family D37C17; genus D37C17. Next base: position 8,280 of record JASLLI010000031.1, read on the forward strand.
GGTAGTAAAAACACCTAAATTCCTCATCATAGGGAGAATTTGATCATCCTCTTTAAGGGCTAGGGCAGCCCCCACGGCAATAGCCTCCTGCCCAATCCCGGAAAACCATTTACTAATCTTCCCCTGGCGCAGAAGGAGTAACATTCGCTCCTCAATCATCCGAGGAATTTTCAAATGCTTATAAATATGTATTAATTCATCTTTTTTCACTTAAAATTGAACACACTCATTTATGGCATTTTCAATCCAGGAAGTTTGTACTAACAATTCATTTTCAAGACTTGCAGCATAAGCCACAGGAGCATCCTTTGAGGCTACCCTTTTAATGGGTGCATCTAAATATTCAAATCCTGCATCTGCAATTTGGCTTGCTATTTCAGCTCCAAAACCATTAGTGAGATTATCTTCATGGGCGATAATGACACGGCTTGTCTTTTTTAGTGAATTGATAATCGTATTCATATCCAATGGATGGAGAGTTCTTAAATCTATAATTTCAACGGAATATTCACTGTTTCTGGCAGCTTCCACAGATTTTTGCACCAATGCTCCCCAAGTGACTATGGTAATATCCATTCCTTCCTGCAGAACTTTGGCTTGTCCAAATGGGAGTACATACTCACTGTCTGGTTCTGGTGAGGATGCAAAGCCCTGGCGATAGAGGCCTTTATGCTCCATAAAAATAACGGGATCATCCATCCTGCATGCCATTTTCAACAAACCCTTGGCATCGGCGGCATTGGATGGATAGGCGATATAAATTCCCGGCAAATGGGTAAAGTAGCCGTCAATACATTGGCTGTGACAGAGAGAACCATGAATATACCCTCCCACAGGCACCCTGATAACAAGGGGACATTTCCAATTGCCGTTAGAACGATAGCGCATGGTTGCCACTTCGTTTCTGATCTGCATCATTCCATACCAGATATAATCACCAAACTGAATCTCAACCACAGGCTTATAACCTAAGGTGGCTAATCCTACTGCTGTTCCAATAATGGATGATTCAGCAAGAGGAGAATTAAAGACTCTGTCCTTGCCATGTTTATCTGTTAAGCCACGAGTTGCAGTAAAGACACCACCTTTCCCACCTGCAACATCCTGCCCAAAAATCATCATTTTATCATTGCGGGATAATTCTTCATCAAGAGCATGATTAATGGCATCAACTAATACAATTTTCTCACCCTCATTTTTTGACGGTTCCTCATTATGTTGAATACCATTAAAATGAAATACATTCTTTAATGCATCCTGCGGTTCAGGGTCAGGTTGTTTTTCAGCCCATTCAGCGTCTTCATCAATTTGAGTTTTTACTCTGGTGAGGATTGCATTAAACTCATCCTGTGTGGCAATTCCTTCCTTAATACATAGGTTGGCAAAGGTATGTAATGGATCACGGTTTCGATCAGCCTCCAACTCTTCTTCTGATCTGTATTTTCGTTGATCATCTGAAGAAGAATGAGGCAGCAAACGCACCACATCTGATTGAATGAGAGAAGGCCCCTTCCCTTTTCTTGCTCTTTCAACTGCTTTTTTAAATGCCAGATGGGTTTCAAAAAAATCAGTACCGTCCACATTGAAGCGGAACAGATTATCATAACCGGCTGAAATTTTATATACAGACTCTCCTGCAGTCTGATCTTTAATAGGGACAGAAATAGCAAAGTGATTATTCTCAATATGAAAAATAACAGGAGCTTTATTTCTGCTTGCCCAATTCAGCGCTTCATGGAAATCTCCCTGACTTGAAGTACCCTCCCCAGAGCTTACATACACTACCCCATTTTCACCATTTCTCTGCAAGGCAAAACCTGCCCCTGTGGCTTGTAGATACTGAGTCCCTGTAGGGCTGGATTGACTCACAATATTGAGTTCTTTGTGGCCATAATGCTGGGGCATCTGCCGTCCTCCTGAACTTGGGTCTGTTTCCTTTGCCAGAAAAGCCAGTAGATGGTCTCGGGAAGTCATTCCCCAGCCTAAACAAAATGCCTGATCTCTATAATAGGGGTAGGCAAAGTCAAAGCCAGGTTTAAAAGCCAAAGCCCCTGCCATTCCTGCAGCCTCATGTCCTGAACCACCAATATGGAAAAATCCCTTCCCCTGTTTTAACAGAATGAGCTGTTTATCATCTAAATAACGGGAAAGAGCCATTTTCTCAAAAATTCCCATTAACTGAGTTTTAGTAAATCCTTTATATTTCATTTTTCTCCCTGGAGAGGTAATAATTAAATAAATCTGTTAAAGAGTTTAAAAGCTGGTTTTGATCTACGGTAATTTTCAATTCCCGTAAAGAGGTGACACCATATTCAAAAATACCACAGGGAATCATTTTATCAAAGTAGGTCATATCAGGATTAATATTCAACGCAAAACCATGCATAGTCACCCATTTTGCCAGACGGACCCCCATAGCACAAATTTTTTCATCTTCCACCCACACACCGGTCATCCCTTCCTTTCTGGATGGATTAACTCCCAATTGTTGGAGATATTCCATTACAATAATTTCCAATGTGCGCATATACCAGGAGATGGACAATTTATAATCATGTAAATCAATTATGGGATAACAGACTAGCTGACCCGGACCATGATAAGTTACCTCACCTCCGCGGTCAATCTGTACCACGTCAGCATTTAATGCCTGACTGTCTAAGAGATATTTCCTTTCAGCATTTTTCCCGAAGGTATAAACGGGTTCATGCTCCACATACAAAATGACATCAGGGATTTCACCTGAAACCCGTTTGGTATGAAGTTTTTTCTGCAGGTCCCATACTGGTTGATATGGCTGTCTTCCCAATGAAAAAAACTGCAGACCTGTTGCAGTATCCAAATAATCCCAAACAGACTCAAGTTTTGCAATGGGGGTAGCTGCTATGTCAGTTTCAACAATTTTCAATTATATCTACAATCTTAATTATTAATATTTCAATGCTATATGTGAACCGCTTCACCCAGAGCATCTGCAGTAGCTTCCATAATGGCTTCGGAGAGGGTTGGATGAGGATGGACAGTATGCAGCACCTCCTGATGGGTGCTTTCCAGTGTGCGGGCTATGGTTGCTTCAGTGATGAGGTTGGTGGCTTCGGCACCAATGATATGACAACCCAGCATTTCACCGTATTTGGCATCGTACACAACTTTTACAAATCCATCTGTATCCCCTACCGCCATAGCTTTGCCTAAAGCACGAAAGGGGAAGTTCCCAATTTTTATCTCATGTCCCTTTTCCCTTGCAGCCTTTTCGGTTAGCCCCACTGAGGCAACTTCCGGATGGCAGTAGGTACAACCCGGAATATTATCATAAGCCATGGGATCAGGAGATAAACCGGATAAATGTTCAACAGCTGAAATGCCCTCTGCTGAAGCAACATGTGCCAGCCAAGGTGGGCCTGCTACATCACCAATGGCATAAATAGTATCAGAGCTCGTTTGCATGTATTCATTTACCTTTATCCAACCCTTTTCAATCTGAACTCCCGCATTTTCTAATCCTAAATTTTCAATATTTCCCTGGACTCCCACTGCAATTATAGCCTTATCGGACTCCAAAACTTCCCCGCTTTGTAAATGCACTTTCACTTTTGATTTCAAGGATTCGATTTTCTCAACTAAGGTCTCAGTGAAAATTTTTAATTTCCGTTTCTTGAAAATCTTTTCTAACTCTTTTGATACATCCTCGTCTTCTATGGGGAGAATATTTGGCAATGCTTCGATAAGGGTGACATCCGTTCCGAAGGAGTGATAAAAATGGGCAAATTCAACTCCAATAGCACCGGCACCGATAATGATGAGTGATGAAGGCTGCGTATCCTGAATCATTGCTTCTTTTGATGTGATAATGCGATTCCCATCCGGTTCTATCCCGGGAAGGGATTTTGGCCTGGCTCCGGTAGCAAGGATGATATTATCTGCTTTATGAATTACCTTTTTACCAGTAGAATCAGTGGTCTCAATAGTGTTTTGATCAATTAGTTTCGCACGAGCAGGAATATAGTCAATTTTATTCTTTTTCATCAGGAATTCAATTCCTTTTGAAAGGCGTTTTGCTACATCCCGGGACCGTTTGATCATTTTCTCCCAATTAACGGTTATCTCCCCTGTTTCTATGCCATATTTACCTGCATTTTTTATAAGGTCCAACACTTCTGCATTTTTTAGCAAAGCCTTAGTGGGAATACAACCCCAATTAAGACAGATTCCTCCTAAATGACTTTCTTCAATTATGGCAGTTTTTTTCCCAAGTTGAGCTGCTCTAATTGCTGCCACATATCCACCGGGGCCGCCTCCGATGACTGTTACTTCGTGATGTTCCATGGAAATATGTAATTTGAAAGTTGAAATGTGTGCTTAATGGGTAGCATTGATAAACCCATTTAATTTGGGACCAAGTTCATTTAGTATGGAATTATATTCGATCATTCTATTAAAATCTACTATTTGTCTTCTAGCTGCCTTATTTAACCAGGTTTTAGTTTCTTCCAAAGATCCTCTTGAAAAGAAATAAAATCGCTTTCTATCAGCGGGGGTATATCTTCCATACCCTTCAGAAAGATTTGCAGAAATACTGTCAGAAGATTTTATTACTTGGTAACCTATGGTACTTTGGGCTTTTTGTGGCCAACTATCAAAATCATACCATATCATATCGGATAATTTTTCAGCTAATTTATGTACATCCATTTCACTTATATGTTTCATTTAGGGACTCCTAAATTATTTTTATGAATAAATCATTATATTATAATTTCAAATTTCAAGTTTCAAAATTCAGGTTTTCTACTTCGGAAACGAAACAATTTTTAGAAATTCATCTCTGGTTTTAGAGTCTTTTCTGAACTGTCCCATCATGGCAGAAGTGGTGGCGTAGGAGTTTTGTTTTTCTACTCCCCGCATTTGCATACACATATGCTCTCCCTCTAATACTACCGCTACGCCCTTGGGTGATAATACCTCATTAATAGTCTCTGCAATTTGATGAGTCATTCTTTCCTGAACCTGCAGGCGTCTGCCGAACATTTCTACAATCCGAGGGATTTTAGAAAGTCCGATTATCTTTCCATCAGGGATATATGCTACATGGGCTTTACCAAAAAAGGGCAGCAAATGATGTTCGCAAAGGCTGAAAAAATCAATATCTTTTACTGTCACCATTTCATCATATTCTTCTGTAAATATGGCATTGTTAATGACAGAATTCAAATCCTGCTTGTATCCATTGGCTAAAAACTGCCAGGCTTTAGCAACACGATGAGGGGTCTGAAGAATGCCTTCCCGATTGGGATCCTCCCCAATCTGTATCAATAGTTCTTTAATGAGGGACTCAATTTTTTGAAGATTATTCTCAGTCATGCTGGTTTGGTCCGAAATACTCGGTATAAATTGTAGGAGTTTCTTGTAGTTTTATGGAATATAATCTGGCTGGAGAGGGAATTTTATCGACAAGTACCTCCCAGATAAACACTACAAGATTCTCCGTGGAGGGTTGATTGTTATGAAAGTACTCAATGTCTTTTTCAATTTGACTATGATCTAACAATTTGATCACATGGTTTTCCACCAACTCATTTAACTGCTGTAAACTGATGATAAATCCGGACTCTGGATTAATTTCGCCGGCAACAGATACTTCGAGTACATAATTATGTCCATGCAAACGAATATCATCACCAAAAATATCCTGGTTTTTCTCTTCAGTCCAATGTTGATTCCAGTAACGGTGAGCTGCACAGAATTTATATTCTTTTGTAATGATTGGCATTTATTATACTATTAATGGAATTTGCTGTATATAATTGTATCCTGCAATAATTTGCAAGACTAAAAATTTACAGAGTCTGCACAAGTCTCACCAATTATTGAATACAGTATTTGCTTACTTTTGAAAGATATATCCTATAATTACCCAGCCGAGGAAAATTCCCAGGATTCCAAAAATTCCTGCAAGATTATCTGGAGAAGGTGGCTTCATTTTAAAAAATGCAAACAATGCTCCTACTCCCATGCCTAACAGCATTGCCTGCAACGCAGAAAGCATTTCCGGTTTACTAAATAACTGATTCATTTGATTAACCTCCAAAGTTTGATGGACAATATTCTGCTATTATACATTTATCACATTTAGGACGATTCGCAATACATACCGCCCTGCCATGATCAATAAGTAGATGAGCGAAAAGTGTCCAATCCTTTTTTTCTACAATTTTAATTAATGCCTTTTCAATACGAACTGCATCTTTTGTTTTTACAAATCCCAATAAATTTGCAATTCGGGTAACATGGGTGTCTACCACCAAAGAGGGTACATGAAAGACATTCCCCATAACCACATTTGCAGTTTTTCTTCCCACACCGGGAAGTTTTACCATTTCATCCAATGTGTCCGGGAGAATGCCGTTCCACTTTTTCAATACCGTTTCTGCCATACTCTTGATAGACTTTGCTTTATTGTTATAAAAACCTGTACTGTAAATTTCAGATTTTAACTGTTCAAGAGAAACCTCAGCAAAATCTTTGGGTTCAGGATATTTTCTAAACAGTTTTTCCGTAACCTTATTCACCCTGGCATCCGTACATTGTGCCGAAAGGATTGTTGCCACCAACAATTGCAATGGACTGTTATATTGGAGAGAACATTTTGAGTCTGGATATTCTGCCTTTAATCTCCGGAGGACCTCTTTCATCCGCTTTCTTTTATTGTCGAGAGATTCAGCGGGCATTAAATGCTTTGTTAATAATTGAGTTTAAATTTTTTAATAATTCATTTCTTCCCAGCACAATATGACATCCAAACTCTTTAAAATAATTAACCTGAGATGCAGCGATTTGCTGCGAATAGCCAATAATAGTCAGATGGCTCGACGGAGATAAATCCTTAATTGATAATAACTCTTTTTCAGACAATCCCCCCAGATCAACAATTAATACTGTCGGAAGAACAGTTTTTAAAATATCTGCACCTTCAAAATAGAAGTTCAGATCATAAGAATGTACTGTTGAAATCTTAGCTAAATGGGCTGACATCTGCAGGTCATCCAGCCAGGCGAGAATGGTACAACTATTCATGTATTGCTTTAAGTGTTATGTAGTAACTATTTATATTTTTGCACTTTTTGTCCTTGTCTAAAAAGGATTGATACTGTTTTATTCCAGATAGTAATTCTGAAACCAATATCCCTCTAAATTCAGAGTGGCCTTCAAATTTTTTTATACATTTAGCTGCCATGCTTTTTGCACCCTTAGGGTTCCCATTATGATAATGGAAAAAGCTGACTGCAAGCTGTATCAGACCCTGGATACATTTAGTATCGCTAAGCTTATAGTTGAGCCAAATCTCTTCCCAATATTCGTGGGCATCATAAAACCGCCTTGCATTAAAGGCGGCAACCCCTTGCCGGAATAGTTTTGATTCTTCTTTCATTAGTATAAATTCTCACCTTTAATTAGACCCCTGAAGGATACTTTATAATGCAGTAATAATTTTTCTTTATAGCAAGACAATAGTTTCAGTTTAATTATGAAAATCCCTTTTCACCTCTTCAGAAACATCAAAATATTTTTCCCCTTTAGAAATTTTCACTGCCACCGTTTTTGGATCATGATAGAACCAAAGCCACCAGCCTTCTTTTGCTGCCATGTTTAAAAAATCAGTTTTCTCTTTAAGGGTTAATATTGCATTTAAGTCATATCCCATTATCCAGGGTAGTTTTAAATGTGACTTTAATGGTATCAAATCAGCACAGAATACCAATATCTCTCCCTCAGACTCTACCTTAATGAGTTGCTGTCCAAAAGTATGACCATTCACAGAGATAGTGGAAATTCCATCAAACAAATCTGTATTATCTCTCACCCGGATCAATTGTCCGTTTTCTTCAAGAGGGAGATAGTTCTCAGGGAGGTAACTGGCTCTGTCTCTTGGATTAGGCTCCAAACCGGATTCCCAATTCGTTTCTGAAACAAAATACTCAGCATTAGGGAAAGCAGGGATCATAGAGCCATTTTTATCAAGAGATGTTGCGCCGCCTGCATGATCAAAATGCAAATGAGTTAAAATGACGTGGGTTATATCTTCTTTAGATAAGTCTTTTTTATTTAGGCAATCTTCAAGAGGATGGTCATCCTGAACTACATGAAACATCTTTTTGAAATCCGGTTGTATTTTATCTCCCAGACCTGATTCAATGAGAATGCGCTTTTCTCCGTCGTCTAACAATAAACACCGCAGTGCAAGGTCTATTCTGTTTAATTCATCTGCAGGGTTTGTTTTCTCCCATAAGACTTTAGGGACAGAGCCCATCATAGCCCCCCCATCAAGCCGGAAATCTCCTGTTTCCAAAGGAGTCACCTGCCATTTCCCCAAACTATCTAACAATTAACATCCTCTGAAGATTGAATAAATGGAAACATCTGAGATTTTTCCCAGTCTTCGTTGAAAGAAATCACTGACCTGAGACCGTCTAACTGGTAGAGCAACTCATCATTAAGCTCTTCTAATGATAAATTATTGAGGAATACATGTATCCCCTCCCTGCCTTTTTCTTTAATGAGATAGGCTAACTCACCGGGAAATTGTTGTACATACTCCATTTTCATGGGGTATGTCTTCATTAGTGCATCTATTTTGGAGAGTATTTTTTCGCCTCTTACCAAAGCAGTTTTCTCAATTTGATGATAATAAGCGTGTACAAGGAAACGCTCTACCTCAACTGTTTCTGTATTGGACTCTTCTAACAATGCATCCAGGCATAAATATAGTACTGCAGGGATATCTTCAGGTGCCATGATCTTTATAGATTTAACAGCAGTCCAGCAAAACAAATAAGGCTGCGGTGAGATTTCTGCAGCTACTTCAAGCAGATACTCAGAAATGTGGCGTGGATTTGCAACAAGGAGTAAAAATCCCAGATATTCTTGAGCCTGCTGTTTTTTTCCTTTCAGAATCATTTTTTTTAGCTTCTCAATACTGATGACTTCCGGTTGTAACTCTTTATGTTGATTACCGGGGTAGGTATAGCATGGTTCAAACTCTCCTACGCGGTTCTCAACATATTTTAATAGATTTTCAGGAATTATATCCGGGTTAATCCCTATGAGAGATTTTACAGACTGCAATAAACACAAAATATGGTTTGGACAATAAGGGACCTGGGATGCAAAATTAAACAAACTTCCCAGATGAGTTTGAATATTTTTTTTATCTACCATCTTAGGATGCCCGCCATGTATTGTCGCTAAAAATATATTTCATACCTGTTTATTCTGGATTTTACTGAAGGGGCAAATTTACCCTGTTATTGAAATCATGAAAAATGATTTCCCAATATGACTCTGTGAAGATGTAAATTGCGAAGGCAGTAAATGAAACTTTATTCAGTATAATGGCACAAGCCGGCCTTCACGCCCTTCTTGGATTTCAGGTAGCAAGAATAATCTCGCCAAAGAAATATCTCCTGCCTGCAATTATTATTGGTGCGCTCATACCTGACTTGGATTTAATTATAGTTGCTTTTGCTTCACTGATTATTCCCCTTGACGAAGCCGCATATTTATATCACCGAACTTTCACCCACAATTTTTTCATCATTATTCTGTTGTATTTAACCTGCGCAATCTTGGCAGAGATAAAGTCTACTCCTCATTATAAAGTCATGGGTAAAGGACTTTCTCTTGGGATGCTGTCTCATCTTATTCTCGATACGCTGTTTTGGTTCAGTCCCATATATTTATTATGGCCTCTTCCGGTGAAACCCTTCAATTTCTGGAACTTTGTACAATTTCCTGAATTTGGTTATCATATTCTTATGACTATGGAGTTCTTCTTTTTTCAAATATATGCAGCATTTTTGATTCATACTCACTTGAAGTTCCCTGACAATAAATCGCAAATTATATCCCAATTAAATTTATGGAGAAGAACAGAAACTGCACTTTTCTTTCTTTTTGCTGCTTTGTTGTATTTACACATATCCGGTTTTAAAATTTTATTTGGGGCAGCCTACATCCCCTCACTCATATTCGCCATTTGGGCTACTTGGCAAAGCAGACACAGTCTGGAACAAATTAGTCAAAATACCATAACCAATTAATCAAATTTAATTGAAACTATTTCAACTTTTGTATTTTCAGCTGGACTTATCATTTTTGCAGCACACTTTTTACTGCTCTCTTTGAGATAACCCGTGTTCCGGATGTTCTCCGCCTACAAGAGTCATTTTGCATAAATATATGGCTGCCATTAATATAAAAGTGCGCATGTCAGTTCTCCTTTTATTGATTTTGATACCAGTCACTATGTCCAATGATATGATTTTTTCACAAATAGGATAAAATTTAACAAGGGCATTCATCGAGTATTACTTTAATTTTTCTACCTGAATATTTCAGTAATTACTAATTCTAACCTATAAATCAACACTGGAAAAATCTATAGTTAAACGCAAATTGAAAAAGATGATTAACTATTATCACTATGGCTGAACTATCTGTCTTTCGTTGTATTTCCTGTGACATAAATTATAATATCAACGAAATCCGATACCGCTGTGACTGCGGTGATTTATTAGAGGTCATCCATGACTTATCTGCAGTTATCCCAAATCCTGTAGAGTGGAAGACCAGTGTTGAAAGTGATTACGGTGACATTCCCTTCCGGCGCTACCAAAAAGTACTATTCCCTTCACTACCTCATGAACACTTGATTACCCTTCAAGAAGGTGATACTCCACTTTACGATGTTTCACCGCATTTTTCTCAGTTTGGAGCTCTGCATTTGAAACATGAGGGTATGAATCCCACGCTCAGTTTTAAGGATAGAGGTATGGTGGCAGGGGTTTCCTGGGCGAATTACTTGGGGTGTGAGATTGTTGCCTGTGCATCCACAGGTGACACATCTGCAGCTATGGCTGCTTTTGCCGGAGTTGCCCCTAATATGCGAGGGATTGTCTTGTTACCTAAAGGGAAGATTTCACCGGAACAGTTAGCACAGCCCATTGCTTCCGGCGCACTCACCATCGGGATCGAAACGGACTTCGACGGCTGCATGAGAATGGTGCAGGAATTGACTCAAAAACATAAAATTTATCTGCTCAATTCCATGAACTCTGTCCGAATTGAAGGACAGAAGGCCATTGGCATTGAAACCCTGCACCAACTCAAATGGCAGGTTCCAAATTGGTTTGTAATTCCCGTGGGTAATGCAGGGAATATTTCCGCATTAGGTAAAGGGATGAGAGAACTCTATGACCTGGGAATAATAGATAAACTGCCACGGTTAGCAGGTATCCAGACAGAAGGAGCCTCTCCCCTGTACGAAAGTTTCAAGAGTGGATACAGTCCTCTTACCCCTCAACAGGCAAAGACAACCAAAGCCTCTGCCATACAGATTGGAAATCCTGTGAGCTTTAAGAAGGCGGTGAGGGAATTAAAACATTTTGACGGCGTCATTGAAACGGTATCAGAAACGCAGCTCATGGATTGTAAAGCACGGATTGACCGCCTGGGGATTTCCATTTGTCCCAATTCAGCTGTAGCAGTTGCAGGAGCTATGAAATTACGGGATGCTGATGTTATTCAGGAAAAAGACGAAGTAGTAGTCATTCTCACAGCCCATGGCAGTAAATTCTCCAATACAGCAGTTGAGTACCATCAAGACAGTTCCAATAAATTTGCCAACCAGACCCAAACCATTGCACCGGATATAAAAGAGTTGGAATCTGTATTGAAATTATGAGCAAATCCATTACTGTATATTCACCTGCCTCCATCGGCAATATTGGCCCCGGCTTTGATGTTCTGGGACTTGCAGTTACAGGATTAGGAGATAAAGTAATTGCAAGGGAAATTTCTGATGATAAAATTATCATTGAAGATATCCGGAATGCGGATCATGATATTTCGAAAAATCCTGCAAAGAACACCATGGGCATTGCAGCAGACTCTGTCAGAAAAAAACTAAGCACTAAAACCGGGGTAGCTTTGACGCTCATAAAAGGACTTCCCTCCGGCTCTGGCTTAGGCAGCAGTGCAGCCTCTGCTGCTGCAGGAGCTTTTGCAGTTAATGCATTGTTTGATGGAGGGCTCTCTCCTGAAGACTTAATTCATAATGCCATGGAGGGTGAAGCTTTTGTGAGTGGAGGATATTTTGCAGACAATGTGGCACCCTCTCTTTTGGGCGGTGCCACTCTCACACAATCTCTAAATCCTTTAATAATAACTGCATTGGGTTCCATCCACGCATTGCATATCATATTGGTTACTCCAAAGATTCAAATTCTGACAAAAGATTCCCGCGCTGTTCTGCCGGAAAGCATTCCCATGAAAGCATTTATCAGAAATTTGGCAAATACAGCCAGTATTACTGCTGCTTTCACTAATAATGACTATACATTGTTAAAGGATAATCTACAGGATGATGCAATTGAGCCGCATCGCTCAAAATTAATTCCCGGATTTTATAATGCTA
>JASLLI010000032.1 GCA_030747125.1 Fidelibacterota bacterium
GTATTTGGGCCATTGGGAATTCCCATACAATCAGAACATGAGGAGTTATCACCATTGGGGAGATTACATTCATCAGCACAATCGCCACCTAAAGGAGAATCAGCACAATTATAGGAAACATCTCCCAACTCTCCTCCCCATTGAGAGTCACAACCTGCGCCATCAAAGCCCCAAGCTTCGCAACTAAAATCAATGCCATAGGTGCCTTCATCACAAAAACCGTTATTTAAAAAAGTGAGATAAACACTGGGATAGCAATTCCCTTCGCAGTCCATAAAAAGCCCTGAATCACAGGAACCATCTCTGTTTGGCGGGGTAGGCTCTATCATTTCTCTAGGGAAGAGAAATTGAGAAAAGAGGACTACACTGAGTAAAATAATTATTTTATTCAGAATATTATCCTCCTTTAGGGTAATAAAACACAAGTAAAACATGTGATTTATTTAATATATCTTCGATATGACTTAAAAAAATAACTCTCCTCCCTAAGAGTAAAAATGCACTAATACACAATGGCAACTTTTCTATAAAACTATTCTTTTGACGACAAAAAACCCCCTACCATCGTCAAATGGAGTGATTTTCATCACAATAAAATATATACCTTCTCAATAGGAATCCAAAGTGACGGTGGTCACAATATATGAATTTTCCCTATATTTATGACAAAATTTTAATTATTTTATTTTTATTGCATTCCATAGTATCAATCCCCACCCCAGAATAAAGAAGATTCCGCCAATTGGGGTAATCGCACCCAGCCATTTGGTATCCGTAACAGCCAATAGATACAACGATCCTGAAAATAGAATAATTCCAAATACAAAGGACCACCCTGCCCAGTGTAAATTTATATCTGGCTGCACCTTTTCCATGACTCCAAGAATAAGAATGACTACTGTATGCAGCATTTGATATAACACCGCTTTCTCATAAATAGAACGGCTGTATTCATTTAGAATATCTTTGAGTCCATGAGCACCAAATGCACCTAACATGACAACCAATGCACCTGACACTGCTCCTATTGCAAAAAAGTTCATTTTATCTCCAATTAATTAGGGGGAAATTTATAAAATCAGATTATTCAATTTTTCCATTGTTTTACAGCAACTTGAACTTTGTATTATATCCTGTCATATCTTTAAAAGAATTCGATTTTTATTATTCGTAAAAAATCCGTTTTAAATGATTTTACAACCTTTTGATCCGCTGCATCAAAAAATTTTACTCATTCTGATATCAGGCTGGGTGATAATTCCTTTATTGGGGAAATTTTCGTCAGATAATATTCGGCAGCTATTGGCCTTTTTTATAGGTGTAAGTATCATATTTCAGGAATCCTATTTGTTCTTTTACCGGCAATATTTTGAGATATTTAATCCACAGAAACATATTCCCATCCATCTTTGTAGTTTTTCACAGTTTATTGCAGCATATTCCCTGTTTACAAAAAGTCAACGAGGGTTTGAGCTGGCTTTTTATTGGGCAATTGCTGCAGCCATTCAGCCCATTCTTACTCCGGAACTTGAAAGTACTTCCATTGACACCCAGTTTATCATTTTTTTTCTATCCCACGGCCTTATCATTCTCAGTGTCATCTGGCTTCTTACTGTTGAAAATCGGAAACTCCGCTATCAATCACTTAAAGAGGTAATCATCATTACCAATATACTCCTCATTCCCACTGCTTTGGTTAATTGGCTTTTTGGAAGTAATTATATGTTTTTATGCTGGAAACCAGCTGTAGAGAACCCTCTTCTAATGGGAGAGTGGCCCTATTATTTATTGGTTTTTGAAGCATTGGGGATATCATTTTTCTGTATCAGTTTCTTTACTATGAAATTATTGGGGAGGGTAAAGATTTAAATGGTTGTCCCCGGATTAGGCCCATTTATTTTATTTTCACCCAGCCATATTATGACTATGGTGATTTCTCTCCTTTTATTTATTGGGATACCGTATTTCATTGTGAAGGACCGGCAGGCAAATTGGATCAATTTACTGAGTAAAAGCCTGGGAGTAATTCTCATCGGAAACGAATGGGCATGGGTTTATTATAAGTACACTACTATTGGCGGACATTGGGCAGAGTATTTGCCCCTTGAAATGTGTACAATCAATGCCTATTTATTGGGGTGGCTCCTTCTTAGGAAGAATCCTTCACACAGAATTTTTGAAGTAGTATATTTTTGGGGTTTGGCAGGCACAGTTCAGGGAATAGTTACTCCACGATTATTTGCAGGCTTCCCACAATTTCTATTTTGGGAATACTTCATCACCCATACAGGTGTAGTTCTGGCTGTTTTGATACTAATTTTTAGACATAACATCCTCATTACAATGTTGTCCCTTTTGCGTGCATTTCTCTGGCTGCAGGTGATTGCTTTGTTTAACCTGGTGGTTGACTTCACATTTGAGGTGAACTATATGTTCATGCGGGAATATCCGGAAATGTCGTCCATCATTGATTTTTTTGGTCCCTGGCCATGGTATATTTTTGTCTGTGAATTATTTGGATTATTTTCCTTTTTGTTCTATCTGGCTTTTCCTTTGTATTTTCAAAAAAGTTCTTCTTCTTAATCCAATAATAATTGTAGTTTTTGCAAACAGTTTATAAGGATTGTCCATGTTTGCAAAAGCCCTGTCATCAGCAGTATTAGGCATTGAAGCCTATACAGTAAAAGTAGAAGCCCATTTAGAAAATGTTTCTCCATCCAAATTTTTTACAGTGGGTCTGCCGGAAGGTGCAGTAAAGGAAAGTAAAGAGCGGGTTCTGGCTGCCATGAAAAACTCCGGATTCCGTGTACCTCAGAAGCGTATCACCATAAATCTTGCCCCTGCAGATATCCGTAAGGAAGGCACTGCCTTCGATCTACCAATTGCAATATCCATCCTCACTGCCCTGCGCCAGATTGATGCACATTATCTTGATAAAATTATCCTCATTGGTGAACTGAGCCTGGATGGAGATCTGCGTCCGGTGAAAGGGATACTCCCTATTTGTATTAATGCATATAATAAAGGTATAAAAGGGATTATTCTGCCAACCCAAAACAAGAAGGAGGCATCTTATGTTCCGGGACTTAAAATTGCGCCTGCAGATACCCTCTGGGATGTGGCAGAAATTTTAAACGGAAGGAAAGAACTTTCCATCACTACTAATAAAAATAGTTTTAATCTACCCACCGCAGGATATAGTGTGGACTTTTCAGATGTAAAAGGTCAGGAAAATGTGAAGCGAGCATTGGAGGTAGCGGTGGCTGGCTCACATAACATCCTCCTCATTGGTCCGCCGGGAAGTGGTAAAACCATGCTTGCCAAGCGCCTGCCTACCATTCTGCCGGGTATGACAATGGAAGAAGCATTGGAGACTACTAAAATCCATTCAGTTGCAGGACTGAATATCACAGATTTGGGCATAGTGACAACCAGACCCTTCCGCCCACCACATCACACAATTTCAGATGTGGGACTTATCGGGGGTGGAACCGTACCCAAACCGGGAGAGGTGAGTCTGGCACATAATGGTGTACTCTTTTTAGATGAACTACCGGAATTTAAAAAAAATGTATTGGAAGTGCTCCGACAGCCCCTGGAAAACCGGGATGTTACTATTTCAAGAGCAAGATTGAGTCTTACTTATCCTGCTACTTTTATGCTGGTGGCAGCTATGAATCCCTGCCCCTGCGGTTATTTTACTGACCCCAAAAATGACTGTACCTGCAACGAAGGTATGATTCAGAAATATCTATCCCGCATATCTGGTCCTTTACTTGACAGAATTGACATACATTTAGAAGTACCGGCAGTAGCATTTGAGGAATTAACAGTTAAGTCTGCTGGAGAATCTTCTGCATCCATTCAATCCAGAGTGCAGTCTGCAAGATTCATACAGACTAAACGGTTTGAAAAACAGCCTATCCACTCTAATGCAGCCATGGAAAAACGGCAGATTCGTAAGTATTGCCAAATTGATAAAGAAGGAGAAGTGCTGCTTAAATCAGCTATGGAAAAACTGGGATTATCTGCCAGGGCTTTCGATCGCATTTTAAAGGTATCAAGAACCATAGCTGATATGGAAAATACAGAGAGTATTTCTTCTGTTCATATCGGTGAAGCCATTCAATACCGCAGTTTAGACCGCAGTAATTGGATAGGTGGATAGTAGTTTCTAATAATGGAAAAACCTTCGTTCTAAAACGTAGGCTATTTGTTTCCCAATCTTCTAAAATTCCCTATGCAGTGTACTTTAAATCTGAGGTAAACTTTCCACCTCTTTTTACCTGCCAAATTGGAGAATAATGAAACTTTTAATAAATGCATTAAATAATACAGCAGAAGAATTTTACCGAAACCATGGTCATTTTCATGATGGTGATGCGGGACTTGATCTCTATGTTTTAAAAGATATTCACTTTGAACCTGGTGAAACCAAAGCCATTAAACTGGGCATTTCCTGCCAGCCTGAAGACGGCAGAGCTTATTATCTCTTTCCCCGTTCTTCTATTTCTAAGACTCCCCTGCGTATGGCAAATTCAATCGGACTTATTGACGGTGGCTACCGGGGAGAAATCATGGCAGTCTGCGACAATATAAAATCAGAAGCTTATACTGCAGAAAAGGGGCAACGGCTCTTTCAACTGGTGGCTGCAGACAGTTCACCCATCCATTTTGAACTGGTGGAGACGTTAGAACTGACAAGCCGTGGAAGCGGCGGATTCGGCAGTACCGGTAAATAAAAAATCCTTTAGTTCGTCAATTTTGTGAGATAACGCACAAATTCCTGCCAGTATGGCAGAAATTCTGCTTTTGGCATGGAGTTTGTAAATAGGCAGTCGTGAGTCGAAAATCCAATTTAAAATAAATCGAACAAATCGAAAACAGGAGATCAATACATATGAAAAAAGTACATATTGACCCACTTTCTGACCGCGTAGTAGTAATGCCTGAAGAAGCTGAAGAAACAACGGCTTCCGGTATTATTCTGCCAGACACTGCAAAAGAAAAACCCCAAATGGGCAAAATCGTTGCAGCAGGCCCCGGTAAAGTAAGTGAAAATGGAACTGTGGTTAAGATGTCATTAAAAGAAGGTGATAAAGTATTATACGGAAAATATTCCGGTACTGAAATCACTTTAGAAGACACTGAAGTTCTCATCATGCGTGAGACTGACATTTTAGCTAAATTTAAATAAATACAGGAAGGAGATATAAATAATGGCAGCTAAAGACATTAATTATGATCTAGATGCAAGATCAACCCTTAAATTAGGTGTAGATAAACTTGCAGATGCAGTAAAAGTTACGCTTGGTCCCAAGGGCCGCAATGTAGTCATCGATAAAAAATTCGGTGCCCCTACCATGACGAAAGATGGTGTAACTGTTGCAAAAGAGATCGAACTTGAAAATGCTGTAGAAAATATGGGCGCTCAAATGGTTAGGGAAGTTGCTTCCAAAACCTCTGATGTAGCCGGTGACGGAACTACCACTGCAACCGTTCTTGCTCAGTCAATCATTACTGAAGGTCTGAAGAATGTAACTGCAGGCGCTAACCCCATGGATCTGAAACGCGGTATTGAAGCAGCAGTTACTCAGGTTCTGGATTATCTGAAATCCATCTCAAAGGATGTATCCAATAAAGAAGAAATTGCACAAGTTGGAACAATTTCCTCCAATAACGATACTTCAATTGGTGACTTGATTTCAGATGCTATGGAAAAAGTTGGTAACGAAGGTGTTATCACTGTTGAGGAAGCCAAAAGTACTGAAACCTTCCTGGAAACAGTTGAAGGTATGCAGTTTGACAGAGGCTACCTCTCACCTTACTTTGTAACCAACGCTGACAATATGGAAGCTGAAATGGAAAATCCATACATTCTCATCCATGAAAAGAAAATCAGCAACATGAAAGAACTTCTTCCCATTTTGGAAAAAGTAGTTCAGGCTGGTAAATCTTTATTGGTAATTGCTGAGGATGTTGAAGGTGAAGCTCTTGCAACTTTGGTAATGAACAAACTTCGTGGTTCATTTAAAGTGGTTGCAATTAAGGCTCCAGGATTTGGTGACCGCAGAAAAGCCATGTTACAGGACATCGCCGTACTCACCGGAGGAACGGTAATTGCAGAAGAGCAGGGTTACAAATTGGATAATGCTACTTTAGCATATCTTGGTGAAGCCCGCAATGTTACCATTGACAAAGACAATACTACAATTGTTGAAGGTAAAGGCGATTCTGACGCTGTAATGGCTCGCATCAATGAAATCAAAGTTCAGATTGAAAAATCAACTTCTGACTATGATAAAGAAAAACTGCAGGAAAGACTGGCAAAACTTTCAGGTGGTGTTGCCGTATTAAACATCGGCGCTGCTACTGAAGTTGAAATGAAAGAAAAGAAAGCCAGAGTTGAAGATGCCCTGCATGCTACACGCGCAGCTGTTAAAGAAGGTATTGTAGCCGGTGGTGGTGTTGCCCTCCTTAGAGCAATTGATTCAATTGACACTAAAGGATTGAGCAATGACGAAGCCCTGGGCGCTGAAATACTGAAGAAGGCTCTGGAAGCTCCCTGCCGCATGATCGTTAAAAATGCCGGTTTGGAAGAATCCGTAGTAGTGAACAATGTGAAAGCAAGCAAAGGCTCAAACGGTTTTGATGCCCGCAATGAAGAATATACGGACATGCTGAAAGCCGGTATTATTGATCCTACACTGGTAACTCGTACTGCTGTACAAAATGCTGCCAGTATTGCCGGATTACTGCTTACTACTGAAGCTACCATATCAGAGCAGCCTGAACCTCCAGCACCAATGCCTCCAATGCCTGGTGGCGGTGACATGGGCGGTATGGGCGGAATGATGTAATCATTCTCCATACAACTCTTATGGATTAAAAAGCCTCCCATATCGGGAGGCTTTTTTTTCTCTATAAATTTAAATGATTATCCCTCAGTGAAATTTTCCAGGAAGTTACATTATAAAATTGGGTGGTCAATAATTTTTAGAAACTTGCAGTTACTTTATCTGTAATAAAAAAAACCCCGAGATTAGATATCTCGGGGTTTTGAATACAAAATAAAACTTATTATTATTTAGTACACTTCACTGCGATAGTCATCCTGTTCCACATTCTTTTTAGCTGTGGTGAGCCAATTAGAAAATCCACGGCTGTTTTCAGTATTTAGCAATTGATTACGGATGGTACTAAACTCCGCCTCATAAAGGGAATCATTTATGGCATCACGAGCTGTCATCTTTACCAGTGAAACTGCGTTAAAAGTTTCAACAATAGGTGAGGTTTCACCCGGCTGCATAGCAAGAAGGGTTCCTGTAAGTTCATTGCTTTTTCCAATTCCCGGGAAGCTACCACCAATAGTTTGAGTTTCTCCGGGAGTAAACAGTAATAGAGAATCCTTATCCATTACACTCCCCCACTCTGACTGAGCATTTTCCTTAAGGAGAACTTCGGCAAATTCTTTTTTAAATTCCCGGGTTAGGGTTCTGCGAATATTTTCAGAAACTTCTTCAAGAGGCTTGTATCCACCTTCTTTTTCACCAATCAAATGAAACACTGCAATACCATTTTTGGCAGTGAGAGGATCTGACAAAGAACCCATGGAATTATCAAAAGCAAAACGAACTGCAGGTCTCAGCACTCCCATCTGAAATGGAATGCCGGAATTAGCTTCAAATGTTTCATGCACATCAATGGTATCAGAGGTAAGATTATGATTGGAGAGTGCTTCTACAAATGAGAAGTCTTCAGCATCTGCCGTAAAATCCAGGGCAGATTGCATAACACTATCCTCAACAACTGAAACATTGAGACTGTCCTCTGCTGTTACAGGTTTGGGTATCTGAAAGAGTACATATTCCATCGTACGGCGGTCTTTAACAGAATAAAGATCTTCTCTGTCCTCATTATAACGGGATTCAATTGCAGACTCACTTACTTCAATTAGAGAATCAGGAATAGAACTGATAGTTACGTAAAGATAATCAAGAGTGCAATTCTGATTCTTTTTCATAAACTCCCGTTTAACTTGCTCATCATTCACTGACCCTAAATTATTGTAAAGCGTCTGCAATTTACGGTCAGCCAGCCAGATACGGAGATAATTTTCCCAGTTTACTAATAATGGATTTAATTCAACCGGAATGGTTCCATTTGTAACAGATTCTTCGTAAGTAGCAGTGTCAAAATTGCCTTCTTCGTCTGAAAAGTACCCCGCATTCATCAAATCAGTTTTAAATGCAGCCGGGGGAGTATTAACCAGAAAATCATAAATCTCATCCAGAGATACTTCCAACCCAAGCTGTTTAATTTTTTCATCTTTCAGCTCCCGCTCAATGATGGTATTCCAGGCAAAATCTCCTGCATTCATGTAGGCACGGTTGTCAATCTCCTGCCCTTGTCTGCGCATGCGGTTTAATTGGATTTCCCGTTCTCTGAGAAACCTGGCATGTGAGATATTTTTTCCGTCTATCCGTCCTGCATTAACTTGAATATTTTTTCCACCGAATATGAGATCCAGGATATTAGCACCTCCCACTAATCCTCCTACGGTCATACTGGCAATGAAGAAAAAGAGTAAGAGCCATAATATGATATGGGATCTTTCTCTAAGCTGCGTCATGTTAAACACTATTATTACTCCGAATATTAATTATTGAATTGTTCCTTGATACGTGGAGATAAGCGGGATCGAACCGCTGACCTCTTGAATGCCATTCAAGCGCTCTCCCAGCTGAGCTATATCCCCATCAATTTGGCAGGTATTTTCCTACCAAAAAAACAGCCCTAAATTTATTTTTCAATTGAAACTTTTTCCAAGGAAAAGATTGAATGAAAATGGAACCTTTATATAGGAAAACCGTTTGAAGCCCCGAATAAAATCTTATAAATTTTCGATTCTGTGACGCATAAAAATCAAATCATTGGCATCTTTCTGCTGGCTACTATCCTGGGATTAATCCGATTTATTTTCATTAATGACCCGGAATTTACCCTCATTAAAAAGGAAAGGATCGTTCAACAGATTTCCAGTTATGTAGTGCCTGATGATATGACGGAACCCATGTCTGTTGATCTTGAATTTGCAAAACACCATTTTGACAATAGCAGTGCTATTTTTATTGATGCCCGGGAAGTGGAAGATTTTGAGCTGGGACATATTAAAGATGCCATTAACATCCCTTATGATTATTATGAAGAGTATGAAAACATAATTGATGAGCTGGATGATATGGCTATTTACATTATTTATTGCAGTGGCGGCGAATGTTCTCTCAGTCTGGATTTAGCCGATTATTTATTCAATGAAAAAGTGTTTGAAAAAGTACTCATTTTTGAAGGCGGATGGCCCGAATGGCGCGATGCAGGATACCCCTATTAAATGAAGTTTATTAAATCATTACATCTACCCCTTATTTCACGCCTGATTTTAGGTGTTATTTTTATCTATGCCAGTTATGATAAAATATTGAATCCTGCTGCATTTTCGGAGAATATTCACAACTATCATTTGACCCCGGTTTTTGTGGAAAATCTGGCAGCT
Organism: Fidelibacterota bacterium; assembly: GCA_030747125.1. GTDB lineage: Bacteria > Fidelibacterota > Marinisomatia > SCGC-AAA003-L08 > D37C17 > D37C17. The sequence continues at coordinate 9,554 of JASLLI010000032.1, forward strand.
CTCATCATCCCCTGGCTGGAATTGATTATTGGTGTTTTTTTAATTTTAGGGGTATTTTTAGAGGGCAGTATAAGCATCACAATAGGACTGCTTGTGTTCTTTATTGTCATTCTCACTCAAGCAGTAATTCGAGGCATTGATGTACATTGCGGATGTTTCAAAACAGCTGCGGATGCAGGTACCACGGACCTCCGTGCTGAACTCATTAAAAGAATTGTAGAGGACTTTCTCTATTTGGGAATGGCATTTATTGTAAAATTTAGAAGAAAATTTACCAATTTAGACAAGGAAACAGTATGAAAAAGATATTTTGGATTGTTCTGCTTTTAATGTTCCAAGTTGGCCTGGCAGAACAGGCAAAATCAAAACAAATCCGGATTGTCAGTACAGCTAATGTACATGGCGAAACGGATCCCTGCGGCTGAAAGAAAAAACCTCTGGGCGGTCTTGCCCGGAAAGCAACCGTTATTGACAGACTGCGGTCTGAAGGGTTTGATGTACTCATTTTAGATGCAGGCAACCTGTTTTTTAAAAGAGAGGCTCTAAGTCCCGGCACTCCAACGGAAATTGGGAAATTAACTGCAGAAATCATTGTGAATGCCTTTAATGAAATTGGCTGCCACGCCTTTTCACCCGGCTCCAAAGATTTTGCTGCAGGGCTCCCCTTTGTCAAGGAAATGCAGACATTGGCAAATTTTCCATTTATTTCAGCCAATATAATGGACTCCAATGGCAATCGTCTTTTTGACCCTTATATTATCACAGATGTGGATGGCATCTCCTTAGGCATTATCGGATTGGCATCTGACTTTGTGCATTCAGATGTGTATGTGCAAAACCCTATGGAATCACTTGGTGAATTGGTTGGAGAGGTTGAAAGTCAGGCAGATATTCTGCTGCTCATGTTTGATTCTGAAGAAGCAGATTTGATTAAAATACAATCTGCAGGTTACCCTATAGATATGGTGATTCGCAGTAAATCAAAAACGCGTTCTCAGGATGGTGGCAGGCGGAATATTCCGGCTTACTCTTGTGGAGATAGAGGAAAGTATCTATATCAGTTTGACTTGACCATCGCTGACCCTCAAATAAAATTTACTGATTTAGCATTGTATAAAAACCAGCTTTCTCAGGCAGAGAAACGGCTTAATAAATTGAGGCAGGGAAACCTTATGGCAGATTTGCAGTCAATGTATCAGGATGACCCGCAAACATTGAAGAAAATTGAGAATTACGAACGACAGATTCAAACGGCAAGAAAAGCCATTGATGCTGGTGTAAATACCATAATTCTAAGTAAGCATGAGTTGGACAAACATGTGACTGACAGACCTGATATTCTTAAAATTGTAGATTCAGGAAAATCAAAAATTGAAGGAATTTACGGACCTCAACCTCCACCAGGCACCCCGCCGGGTGGACATCATAAGCATATACTCCATGATCATGATGGTGACGGTATCCCTGATCACTAAAACATTTGGATTGAGAGGGTAATTTCCGGTAAGATACTCAGCTTGAATTTAGCTTGATTTTTTTGCGAAAGTAGCTCAGCTGGTAGAGCATAACGTTGCCAACGTTAGGGTCGTCGGTTCGAATCCGATCTTTCGCTCAACAGTCCCCGCCCTTCGACATTTCGACAAGCTCAATGCTCAGGGACCCTGGGGGCTTTTTCAGGCGTCGTACCCAAGTGGTAAGGGAGCGGTCTGCAAAACCGTTATGCACCAGTTCGAATCTGGTCGACGCCTCAATAGGGGGTCTTTTTGATCCCCTTTTTAATAGCCCATTATATTTAGTGTATTGGGCATAGTTTTGCCGAGATGGTGGAATTGGTAGACACAAGGGACTTAAAATCCCTCGGTACTCAGTACTGTGAGAGTTCGAGTCTCTCTCTCGGCACTCCTTATAAAACCCTGCAAATTTGACAGGGTTTTTTTGCACCTACAATATCCCTCAGACTATCAAAAAGTATCAGATATTATGAAATAAAACGGGATACGGAATTTCACCTACATTGTAATAAACTGTAGATATGTAATTTAATAGTTGCTTAACTCTGTATTAACTTTTTTATAGTAAGTCCAACCTGTCAGGGTGATTTTAGTATTTACTTTCCAATTCGTCATTTTCTACCCTTTTATAAATAAACAGAAGAAACATGATTATATGAAAAATCAGGAATATCACTTGAGGTTTCTGGTTGAATGCATAAGGTATAATATTCACTCCTAAAAACACCCCCCATTTTATTTGATATACGGATAAAATACATTTTTCCATATCAGGGTGCATATTTAATATTTTGTAAAATATTCTGGTATTATAAATAAGTACAATTCCAAAGCCTGCAAATACATGGCTTATTGACTCCAACACTAATTTAAAATTATTCATGCCCAGGATTCTATCATCAATCATTGGAAAAATGGAAAATCTACTGCTGAAGGTGCTGAAGATTACCAGAATTACCATGATTGATGAAATGCCCATGTCAATTTTTAAGAGAGAATTGGTTTTCATTAAATACCTCTGTGTTTGAGGGAAAAATTACATTAATTTAAAGAAATCTTCTAACTCCAATTTCACAGGTTTACTATATTATCCCCTTCAAATCAAGGGAATAAGGATGCAAAATATACATGTGGATTTCTGGGGAGTTCGAGGCTCGGTGCCAAGTCCGGGGCCGAAAACCAATAAGTACGGTGGAAATACTTCCTGCGTATCAGTTACTGTAGGCAATAAGATATTAATTTTAGATGCCGGAACCGGTATCCGCAACCTGGGGACTTCCATTATCACTAAACCCGATATTGAAATATTTGTCATCATCACTCATTCCCATTGGGATCATATTCAGGGCTTCCCATTTTTCACCCCCATTTATCAACCCAATAGGCCTGTGTATATGTTCCCTACTCTCCATAAGAAAAATGTAGTACTTTCTTCCCTCATTGACCAGATGGACGGTGCCCATTTCCCTGTTACCCCTGATCAGGTTCCGGCTAATTTTACTTTTATTTCAGAAAATCCCCTTGAATTTCTTGCTGATAATGGATTCAATATCACTCTGGTGCCCATGAATCATCCTGGAGGAGCTTACGGGTATAAAATAATAGCTGAGGATAAAACCATTTGTTATTTTACCGATAATGAAATTGACCCTCCCTACCCTAAATCTATTGAGTTTGATGATCTGGTGAAGGAATGCAAAGGAGCGGATATACTCATTCACGATGCTCAATATATTGAGAAGGATATGCCGCTGAAACATGGCTGGGGTCATTCTCTAATCAATCAGGTTACCGACTTAGGAGATAAGGCCCAGGTAAAAAATCTGGTGTATTTTCATCATGATCCGGAACGCTCAGATGATGATATTGATGCTGAATTTGAAAATGCCAGATATGAATTTCGCAAGCGGGAATCTACCGTTAAACCCTTCTTTGCATCCGAGGGTATGAGGATATCACTTTAATCAATACTAAAAGGACATTTATGAAAAATCTACTCTTATTACTTTTCTCCTTTTCGCTGGCAATTTGTTCTGATAATGCAAAAGAGACTCCCATACCTGCCTATAGTTATCAGGGAGGCTGGCCTGTAAATCCCAATTCTGATATAATTGAAGACCCGGGTTTCGATCAACCCTGTCCTGGTGGGATGGGATGTGACTGCCTTTCAGACAAAGATTGCCTCAATCAAAACTGCAGAGCACACCCAAAGGGGAACTTCTGTGTTCCCAAGCCCGGTGATGTGGTGCCCCGCTTTGAAGCCATAGACCAGTTTGGCGAATCTGTGGATTTATACGACTTTGCCCACCAGGGGAAAATCACCATATTGGAAATTTCTGCAGCATGGTGCGGGGCATGTAAAGACTTGTCTGCATGGATCGCTACAGGGAATGAAGCCATTAAAAGCCGCCCTTGGTGGAAAGAAAAATACACTCACATTCGTGATATGATTCGAAGCGGAGAAGTTCAAATGGTGAATTTCATATATGACAGCGAAGTAAAAAAAGTGACTGCCACACCAGAGGACATCCGCAAATGGTATGAAACCTATCCTGACCCTCATGTACCCATTCTGGCGGATGAGTATAAATTTGTTCACTCCTGGATAAAACCTACAGGACTTCCCTGTATTTTTCTGTTAGATGAAAATATGAAGCTCATTAATTATACCAACCGCGGGCTGGATGATGCCTTTCGATATTTATCTGACCAGAAAAAACCATAAATCATGTTCTCCCGGGAGATATTTCAGGAGTTTCTTGAAACGGAATCTCTTGGCAGGGAATTTCATCTCCTTCCTCAAACCGCATCAACTAATACAGATGCATGGAATTATATAGAAAATGGGGCACTTCATGGTACTGTTATTTTTACGGATGACCAACACTCAGGCAGAGGCCGGCGTAACTTAAAATGGATTAGCCGGAAAGAAAAATCTCTCACCTTTTCAATAATACTCACTCCTGAATTTTCCGGGGAAGAGTTAGGATTATTACCCCTTCTCACAGGCGTAGCCATTGTTAGAGCTATCAGAAAATTTTCAAAATTACAGCCGGGACTTAAATGGCCAAACGATATTTTTTTAAACGGAAAGAAAGCCGGAGGTATCCTCATTGAAACGAAGATTATTTCCGGCAATTTTTTTGCCGTTACAGGTATTGGATTAAATGTAAATGATACAGTTGATGGATTCCCTGAAGAAATTAAAAACAGGAGTACCTCTCTTTTTGCAGAATCAGGGATTATATTGAATCGGGAAGAATTACTTGCAGAAATTCTCCTTGAATTAGAACAATTATTAACCCGGAAAGCGAAGGATATCATATCTCTTTGGGAGGGGTATTGTATCCACCGTGATATACCCATATCATTTCATCTGGAGGATGAAATTATTACAGGAAATTTTCAGAGAATTACCCCAAAAGGACATGCCCAGATTTTTACTAATGGCAGGATAAAAGAATTTTCATCGGGAGTTCTCACTCTCTGATGCTGCTTGCCATCGATATAGGAAATACCAATGTAACCTGTGGAGTGCATGATAAAAAGAAGTGGGTACATACGCTGAGACTACCCTCAACTTTAGATTTTTGGAATCTTTTTTCCTCCTTAAATGAATTTAAGATATCCCGCGTTGCAATTAGTTCTGTTGTCCCTGCATTGACTTCGGTTTATGTAGAATCTGTTCGGAATATCTTTCACCTTGATGCTCATATTATAAGCCCGGATAATGCAGGCATAGAATTAATGGTTGATTCCCCTAATGAAGTTGGTACAGACAGAATTTGTAATGTGGCAGCAGTGAAAGCATTGGGAAAACTGCCTGCAATCGTTGGCGATATTGGCTCAGCGACCAATTACGATGTGGTGGATAAAAACGGTGCATTTATTGGCGGAGCCATTGCACCAGGAATAGAAACGGCTGCACAGCATCTCATTGAAAAAGCCGCATTATTAAAGGAGACCGCTTTAGTGCTGCCTCCAAAAGCTATTGGGACAAATACAGAAGCCAATTTGCAGTCTGGAATAATGTTGGGGGCCGTAGATTTGGTAGATGGAATGTTTCAGCGCATAATTTATGAGACCAATTGGAAAAACTACCATATTTTTGTCACCGGCGGATTTGGGAAACTCCTTTCACCCCACCTAAAAACGAAGCATACACTCAGCCCAACCCTAACGCTGGATGGAATAAGACAATTGGCTTAATTAAATTCCTTCAAGTTTTAATTACTAACTCCTGAAAAACAGATTAGCCTTTACCACCTAAGGCAAGTTCTCAATTTTATCAAATCCCTATTAATTTTGCTGTCTGACAGATGTATTTGAATGGATTGGGAAAATCCAACGATCAGGCTGATAGTTAGACAAAGACTGTTTAACTCTGGAGGAGTATTAGATTATTTGAAGGGATTATTTTATACGAACAATCCCGAGGGGGTTGAAGAAAACTAAGCAGTCTCTTTTAGTGCTGCTTTCGCCTCATCATATTTTATTTTTTGATCTTTAAAATAGGTACTTTCCGGATCAATGCCAATGGCTCTTTCAATAGTTTCAATGGCTTCATCATATCGTTTTAACAAATACAGAACTTCCGCCTCTGTATCTATGATATTCGCCATTCTTTGAGGGTTTTCCGCAGACAATTCCACTGCTCTTCTGGCTTTTAATAGAGCATCTTCCAGGTTCATCTCCAACTCCGTCATGCGCCAGGCATAGGAGTTCAACATTCCCGGATCATTAGGATACTGTGTCAGCATATCCCTAAACACTGATAATTCACTCTCTGTATCCTCATTTTTCTTATAAAACCTCAGCATCTTATAATAGGCATCTTCTACATAAGGAGATTCAGGGTTGGATGCAATAAAGGTATTCAGTGCCATGCTGTGCCCCGATTCAAAGGCAAATCCAGCCAGAAAGAATAACCCTTTCTGATAATAATCAGATTGCGTGTCTGCATAGTCTTTAATCAGGATAGTATAATACTCTCGTGCGCTTTCATCATCTCCCCGCTCTTCATACTTTGTAGCAATACCTGCAACAATATCCGCATTGACTTCACCGGACTGATACCGATTCAGATAGTCACTGAGTGTATATCTATTACTGCGGATGTCCTGAATTCTCTGCAAATATTCAGCCGGTGGAAGAAAGCCGATGATTCTATCCACTTCATTACCCTCACTATTCACATAAATGAGACTGGGAACAGCTTCGCAATTAAACTGCTCATAGTAAGCATGCCCTTCTTCATCATTGGCATTATATTTTACGGAAATAAAATTCTGTTTGGAAAAAGACTGCACAAAGGGATCAGAAAATGTTTCAGCATCCAGCCGAATACATCCCCCTCAGGAGTCTGTGTAGAAATCAAGAAGTATGAGTTTATCTTCTGCTTTGGCTTTTGCTTCTTCCAGACCTCCGGCAAACCAGATATAGTCTGAAGTATTACAGGCAGATAAAACCAGGATAGAAAGAGTTAAGAAGAATTTATTCATCATCAATTAAAGTCTATGAGTTCCACTTCAAAAATGAGTGTGGAGTTTGGTGGTATTTTGCCGGTGGAGCGGCTGCCATATCCCATGTCAGGGGGAATAACGATGGTACGCTTTTCACCTTTACTCATGAGTGCCAGGGCTTCATCCCAGCCTTTGATAACTCTGCCCTGCCCTAAAGGAAAGCTGAAGGGTCTGCCTCGGTCATGGGAGCTATCGAACTTGGTGCCATTTTCCAATAGACCCGTATAGTGTACATTAACAGTTTGCCCTTTTTGAGGTTTGGAACCATCACCATCTTTATGAACAATCATCCGCAGACCGGATTCTGTCAATTCTTCTCTTCCGGGAAGGGAAAAATCCGTATCTACATAGGTTTCTCTTACCTCTACCAATTCAACATCAAAATGAAGGGTAGCTCCCGGTGGAATTACATTCCCTGCACCTCGGTCACCATATCCCAGATTGGGAGGGATGATGAGTTTCCGTTTTCCGCCTGTTTTCATACTGGCAATGCCTTCATCCCAACCTTTGATAACTCTGCCCGCTCCCAGTTTAAATTCAAGAGGTTGGTTTCTGTCATGTGAACTGTCAAACTTTGTACCATCTTCCAGGGTACCGGTATAGTGAACTCTTACTTTATCTCCCTCTTTAGGCTGTTTTCCTTCACCTATGACCTCGTCAATATAGGTAAGTCCGCTTTCGGTGGTGATTTCAATTCCTGTTTGAGGTAAATCTACCGGTTGGACTTTTTCTGTTTGGGATTTTGATTCAGCAGCTTCAGATGTATCTTCTGTTTTGTTACATCCAAAAAGGATAATTGCCAATGACACTATCAAATAACGCATGTTGTTTATATCTCCTGGAATATTGGGTTGATTAGACTTGAAGTCCGGGACTAGTTATCGTATAAAATCATGTTTGCCAGCATTACCACATCAAGAATGTTTACGGTTCCGTCTTCATTCATGTCGGCGTTCTGGTTTGTTTCACCTGTTAAAATCAAATTAACGATGGAAACCAAATCCAAAACATTTAGGATTCCATCTTCATTGATATCCCCTGCAATGACACCCTCATAAAAAAAGGCGCGCCATATTAACGATTCATCCAAAATAAAGGGGTTAGGCTTATTCTGTTGGTATGAGGCTATTGCCCATGTTCTTTCAATTTCAGCCTCATTGGCAGGGTCTGCTTCATGCCAGGTTTTCAATATTTCTTTCTGTTCTTCAAAAAAATCATCGTCAGCTACCTCAGAGTACATGGTATAGAAATAAAACATGGTTCGGGCAATATCCCCTTTGCGGTCTTCCCGTGGTTCAAAAAGACCAGATTTAGTTTCACTATACTCATCAATATTACTGGATGGAATAGAGGATTGACTTTGACTCAGCCAGTACCAGGTATCCGTTTGATAATCAGGAATTTCTCCGAAGGGTTTATTTCCCCGTGATGAATTAACAGTGGATTTGGAAGGCCGCAAATGGTGTAAGTCAGACTTCATAGGGGAAGTTCCTGTATATAAACTTTGAGGCCAGACATGTTCACAGTCCATACCATTATTATAAAGGTGAGTGGTAGGCGCAGAAGTTCCGGGTGGTAGATATACAGAATAATTGGTATAGATTGCATATACATCATTATCCACATTATCTATGGATTCATATAAAGCCTCTCTTGCACTGGTGTAACTTAAGGTATAGCTGGTCTTATAATTCCCTCTCAGAAAATCAATAAGTTCAGCTTCATATAATCCGGCACCAATGGTTTCCCGGCAAATTCCTGTTGCTGCAAGCAAAGCAGCGGATATAATTCTAACTAACATTTTCCCATAATTTAATTTATGGGGACAACTATACTTTTAATAGGGGAGGATAAATAAAAAGACAGAGATAGTAATTTAGCTAATTCTATTAATACGGACATAACATTAATTGGAGTATTCTCCTCGATAATCTTCTTTGATTAAGTGAGTGAAATCGAGTAGTTTTTACCATGTTAGTCCATATAATAATTTTGTACCATTCCTTTATCTTTTCTCAAATTACCATTTCAGAGGTCATGTTCGACTTAGATGGTGCTGATTCACCCAATGAGTTTATCGAAATTTATAACTTTTCTGAGACCGCTTTGGATTTGTCCGGTTTTACAATTGCAGATAAACATTCAACTGATGAACTCATGATTGAGACTACTGCCATTTTAAACAGCGGTGAGTATGCCCTCATTTTTGAAGGCGATTATGATGGGTTCTATGATCAAAATATTCCCCCAAACCTGTTGCAGTTATTTGTGGATGACTCCAGCATTGGCAACGGACTTGGAAATATTCAGGATAGTGTCTTTCTCATCAATTCAGCAGGAGATACTCTCTCTCAATTTGGCTGGGATTGGGATATAACTCCCGGACATTCCATTGAAAAAATAGTATTGGATTTTCCCAATACCTCTTCAAATTGGAAGGAGAGTATAGATTCTTTGGGGACTCCGGGATACTCAAATTCAGTTTCAGGGTTTGCAACTGATGTTGGTATTGATACTGTGTACACGGTTCCTGAATTAATCTCCCACAATGTAAATTTCATATTAAATATTATACTGAGGAATTCAGGTCTGCTTTCAACTTCCTCACAAGTTGAACTTAATGCAATGCCTCTTGAATATTTCTTTCTTAACTCTGGTGACACTATCATAATTCATGAGAGCATACCGGGGTTACCATCAGGAAGTCATGAATACTTTGTAGAAGTAAATACTGAAGATGATCTAAATATTGAGAACGATACCCTTACCTATCAGATTAATGTATCCTATTTGCAGGGTGATTTGCTTATAAATGAGATCATGTATGCGCCTTATGCGGGAGACTCGGAATGGGTAGAAATAATCAATAACACTAGTGGAAAAATTTCCCTGAGCGATTGGATGATTCTTGATAATATGCAATGGAAACCCCCAAAGGGGATATCCACTAATTTTATTTTCCCGGGAGAATTTGAGGTTATAGCTAAAGACAGTTTACCCCAGTTTTTGTACCAGGAAGATTTTCCTTCCTTAAATAATTCAGGGGATGCACTATATCTGTTTGACCCTACAGGAACTCTCATAGATGAAGTACATTATGATAGTAATTGGGGAGGGAATACAGGTATTTCTTTAGAAAGAATATCCATTTTTATGGACTCTGATACCAAATCTAATTGGGGTAGTTGTATTGATCCTTCAGGTTCTACTCCCAATGAGCAAAACAGCATTTTTATAAATCAGACATTTACACAGGGAAGTCTCAATATCTCACCAAATCCCTTTTCACCAGATGGAGACGGATTTGAAGATGAACTAAATATTTTATACCAATTACCATTTTCTACAGCTTTTTTAAGAATTATCATTTACGATGCAGCAGGAAGGAAAACAGCTGAACTCTCTGATGGTTTTTTAGAAGTTAATACCGGTTTGCTCACCTGGGATGGTAAGACCAGATTTAACACAACTGCCAGAGTTGGTCAGTATATATTGTTATTAGAAGCTTTTGACAGAAACACCGGCAAAGAATGGAAAAAAAAGGAACGGATTATCGTTGCAAAAAATTGAAAAGTGAATAATAACTTGCCCCTCACCTTAATCCTCTCTCAAGGTAGAGGAGAAAATATCAGAAATCTAATTCTACAGCCCCTTCTCCCCAAGGGAGAAGGCTTAGCCGTGAGCTTTGTCAATCAGCCAGAGTAAGGGGAGATGGTTTAACCAACATCGGCAAATATGGTTTTGATATCAGTTTTTTTAGGAATAAGTTTATTTCAACCACCCCTATCCGGTAATATCCGGATTTCCCCTCCTTGGGAAAGGAGGGGACGAGTCCATCTAAAGCTTTTTGCACAATCTTCTGTATACCACATGTTGTATAAGGACAATGAAAAATTGAATTCGTAATTATGGACTCGGAGGTGGTTCGTAAAATATGTCCTTATCCAAGAAAAAAAGGAAAGGGGTGAAGGGTTAGCCGTG
>JASLLI010000033.1 GCA_030747125.1 Fidelibacterota bacterium
GTTGGATTAAATGAAGCAGAATTGGTGCCAACAGGGCTGTTTGGAGAAGATGGTGAACAGCTCCTGGGTCCCGGTCTTGCTTACTCTCCCCCCCATTTAGTACTAAGCCCCATGAATTATGGTGAAGTGTGGATGCAGGGTTTGGATGTCGGAATGACCCACTTATTGCCGGAATACAATTTGGTAATTGACGGGAATTTATCCTGGTATGGAACAACGGAGTTTTATAATGAACTCACCAAAAAGAATGACCCCATTAATGCTCCTCAGTGGAAATGGAATGCCAGTATAAAATGGGATTCACCCATTGGAGGATTGACATTAAATTATCGCCATGTGGATGAATTTACCTGGAATGACGGTATTTGGTCAGGAGTGATAGGTCCTTATGATATTTTCGATATTCATTATAATTTGGAACTCACTTCAAATCTGGAAATGAGTGTATCTGCATTGAATATTCTGGATGACAGGCATAAAGAGCTCATAGGGGGCGCAGTAATGGGCAGACAGGTAATTATGCGCATGACTTCATCCTTCTAACGAAATAATTCCCATGGATTTTATCCTCACTATTGACAGAGCTTTATTCAGGATAATTAATCAGTCTCTGTCAAATCCTCTGTTTGATCAAATCATGCCATTGTTTGACCAGACAAAATATTTTATTCCTCTTTTACTATTTCCATGGCTGCTTGCAGTATTCTATGATAAGAAGAACCGGTGGAAATTAGCTACTCTTATTCCCCTTGTCATAATCCTTGCAGACCAATCAGGGTTACTTCTTAAAAAAACTATTTTACGCCCCAGGCCTTTTGTTGACATTGATCCTGAATTGATCAATCACTTAATACACCCAAAAGGACAGAATTACTCATTTCCATCCAATCATGCTGCGAATACTGCCGCATTAGCCACAATATTTTCTTCTGTCTATGCACGGTATAAAACAATATTCTGGAGTTTAGCAGTATTGGTAATGATTTCAAGAATCTATATCGGGGTTCATTATCCCGGCGATGTGTTGGCAGGCTTTCTATTAGGGACCCTCTCTGCTATGATATTACTAAAGGGTTGGGATGCTATAAATACAAGGAATACCAAAACTATTCATAACCAAGTCAATTAGTGTATTGCTCAATGAAGCAGATTAAACAATAGTAATCCCAACCTCTTAATTTCAATCTGATTTACAGACAAAACCTACCCCAGTAGCGGAATTAATCAATTTATTTTTCTTTCTAATAATTTTTGTACATAAAAAAAAGCCCGGTAACTACCGGGCTTTTTTTTAATTAGGAAGTACATCATCAGGTAGATTTAGGTGGGGTGCAGGATCTCCCCCTTTAGCTATTTTGATTTCACCGAATTTACTTTCGTACTTTTTAATGTTATCCTGCAGAGCCATCATAAGAGTTTTAGCATGCATGGGTGCCATAATAATCCTGGACTTTACTTTCGATTTGGTCATTCCCGGTAATACCCGGATGTAATCCATAACGAACTCTGCAGGAGAATGAGTGACCACGGCAAAGTTTACATATTCACCCTGACCAACTGCATCGTCCAGTTCAATTTTTATTTGATGCTTCTTCTTGGATTTTGTTTCCATTTGTTCTCCTAATTTGTCCCGGAATTATTTTCAGGATTGTTCTTCTTATTAAACTCCTGCCAATCTTCTTCCAATCCTTCCCAATGTCTGAACTCTTCTTCATCGGTGGTGACTTCTTTCAAATCAGGCGTTTCTTCAATATAGTCAATATTACTTGCCTTATCTTCATAGTCGTCAGGATTAGTTTCATCCTGTTGTTCTTTTTCCTCTACTGTTTTCTTAATTTCATCACCATAGAGGGTTTGGTCAAAGAAATCTATATTCGTTACTAATCCCTGCATCATGAGGAATTCCAGAAACGCCAAAAATTTCTTTTGTTTCAGTTTTGTCCCGCAAGAGGGGCAAATCATGTTGTTTTCAAGGCTGTTCTCATCAAGAGGATTTGAACACGCCGGACATATTAGTCCTTCAAAAGCCATATTTATCTCCAAAAATCAAGGCAGGAAATATATTTTCAGTTCAGAATCCACACAAGATATTTAAGAGAATTCAGGAAAATAGTTTCCCGTATAATCCAGAAATATAATTTTTTTCGCATTCTGACAGCGTTTTTCCCCGTCTTTCCTTCATAATTTGAATAGTGTCTATTAATTTTTCTAATTGGGTTGTTTCCGTTTTTCCCCAGGCAAACGACGGAATATATTTTTCCTGAAATCCACTTCCAAAAATATTTGCCCCTATACCAGCCAGAGTACCCGTATTGAACATGGTTGAAATTCCCGTTCTGGTAAAATCACCCATCATTACTCCTAAAAATTGTTGGTTAGAATGGTGCATTTCGTTCTCATATTGGATGCGAACTTTCCCATAATTATTTTTTAAATCACTGTTATTTGTGTTTGCTCCCAAGTTTACCCATTCTCCCAGGTAACTATGTCCCAAAAATCCATCATGCTGTTTATTACCATACCCCTGCATGATTACATCTTCAATTTCACCACCAACTTTACAAGAGGGACCAAGAGTAATATTACCTCTCAGTTTAGCTCCTGGGTTCACCCTGCATGATTTGCCAATATACACGGGTCCCTGAACTAATGCACCAATATCAATGACGGCATCCATATCAATAATTATTGCTCCTTGTGAGGCATCCAATACCACCCCGGCTCCCACTTCTGCACCTTCTGTAATGAAAATATTATCACCATTTTCCAACACTACAGATGGATGGATCTTTCCACCGGAAGATGATAAATAATATTGAGCATCACTGGTAATAACATCCTTCTGTGAAAAAATCATATCCCATATAAAAGCAGCCATTGGCACAGAAATTATGGTGCTTACAGAACTTTTTTCTTCAATCTGTTCATAGAATTCTTCCAGAGGGGTTTGTGACTCTGATACCACTGCAACAACAGTCCCCTGAATACTGTAGGCTCTTACACTTGTTAATTCATTAAGATTAGCTTCTGTCCAGATACATCTCCCATTCAGCCAAATCCCTTCAGAAACTATATCTGGATTGACAGTCAATTGTGGATACCGTTCCCGGGTTAAATCCTCCAATTCCTTCCTGACTACCAATTGAATTTCGTCATCAGGCTGGAGAGTGGATTTGATTCTTTCTAAATTTGTGAAAGCCCCACAACGCAGCTCAAATGACGCTCTGGTGACATTTAAGGGATAAAGGGAGTTTATATCCGTGTCTTCAAATACTGTAATTATCATTATGCTAAAATAAGATTAACCTGTTTGAATGCTTTTTCCATAATTCCTGATTTGGAAATATCTAATTGAATATTATAGAATTTATCTGCAAACCGGGATACAAATCCAACCTTCATATTTCCGTTTAAGGAACTAATAAACCTGGCAATTCCCAAATAAAATTCAGGATTGAGATCTACAATCACATCAAAATGAAATTTTTGTAAGTGCTGCTGGAGATATGCTTCGTCCGGCAAAGGGGATTCCTCATCTGTGTTCTGAATGAATAATGAATTTCCGTATTGTAAATGAAATAAACCTTCAAATTGTTTCCTCACAATGAAAAAATATTCTCTTTTCTGGTGGGTACTTTTACCCAGATCTCTGAAAGTATATAATGCTACCCTAAAGGAGGGTTCATCCATGGGAAAGACTATGAGAATCTTTTGTGGGTTGCCGGGAGACAACTGTAATTTGAGACGGCTTTGGAGATTTTTGATTTTCCCGCTGAGAGTCCAAAGGAAAATTCTCCACCGTAATTTGAGTAGTTTTAGACTCATAAACATGGATAATTTACGAACTCAGAATTCATACCGAAAAACTTCAATTATCTACATAACCTTTTTTTACTGCACCCAAAAAAGTGATTAAAATATTCTGGTTGTTCACAGGATTTCTGGTTTGCATATCACCGGCACAGGACTACCTCTGGCCTGTAAAAGCCGGCAGATATCTCACTGCTGTTTTTGGTGAAGAGCGTCCCGGACGCTATCATACTGGCATTGATGTGAGAACTTTTGGCAATATCGGCTATGAACTGGTGGCAATTGAAGACGGTTATATCTCCCGTATCCGTACCAGTTCAAAAGGGTACGGTAAAACCATTTATATTACCCTGATAGATGACAACACTGCCGTCTATGCCCACTTGGACCATTTTACCCCTGAAATTGATAATCTGGTGAACGCACTTCATGAATATTATGGAAAATACACCATTGACCACAAAATTGATTCAAGGGAATACCCTGTTAAAAAAGGTGACCTGGTGGGATACTCAGGAGATACAGGCGGTGTGTCTGGCCCCCATCTGCATTTTGAAATCAGAAACCCTGATGAGCAGCCTATAAACCCTTTTCAGTCCAGTTTAAATGTTAATGATAATCATCCTCCAATTGTACAATCCATTGCATTCATACCTCTTGATGCCAATGCAGCCATTGGCGGATTTACTGAACAAAGAGTCTATCCGCTAAAGAAACTAAGTGAAACGGAATATGTATTAGAAGACACTATTTACTTAGCCGGAAACATCGGGTTGGCTGTACAGGCGTATGATCGCATGACTGAACAGTTTTTTAATTTTGGAATTCACAGTGCCAATCTGCTGGTAGATGCACAATTTATCTATTCTATGCAATATGATGAAATAAACTGGGAAAACGCCAGCAAATTATATACAGAAAAAAATTACTCCCTTGCCAGATTAGGGTATGGCAAATTTTATCATTTATTCAGCCACCATGAAAGTAAGAGCCTACCCTTTATAAACAGTAAATCCAGGGAGGGATTTAATTTTAAAAGAGGGGGTCCACATGATACCATTATTAATGTACAGGACTATGCAGGAAATAAAACAGAGGTGAAAACATATATCTATTCAGATCAAATTCCTGAATATGACTATAGTGTGAAATTCGAAAAAAACAGATGTACCATTTCATTTGGAAATGCTCAGGATTTTGTACCCTATTTTTATTTAACAGGGAAATTTGCTGAAAGTACCCGAAAATCACCTGACTATTATGAAATGGGTAATAATGTTTATATCATTGATAATCTTATAAAACCTTATGATGTAATTGAAATATATGCGAAAGATTCAAAAGGGGTTTCCAGTATTCCCTCTTTTCATGCTATGCCGGATACAACAACACTTTTCCTTGGGGGGGAATTTCAACTCAATCAATATGACTATGGCACCATTTTCCGATTTACCGAAGAAAGTTTTTCCGGATTAAATGCCTTTCTTTCCATGAGAAGAGAAGGAGTTCAACATAAATATCCACTCCAAAGAAAATCAAAACTTGATCTGGTTTCAGCGTTGCTACCTGCCCGGGAATTTCTAAATGTTGATCATATAAAAGTATATTATGAAAGTCCCACCCCCATCGAAATTTTTCAAATGGATTTATCCGGCGCCATAGTATCACCCGACACATCCTTTACTTTGAATTTAATGGATGATGAGATTCGATTGTCCGGGAATCCACACACTTTTTACGATTCTGTTCATGTTTGGGTAAGTGATACCCAGGCACCTCCTCCTGATGAAGGAAAAATAATTAAGGGTCCCTACCTGATTGAGCCGGGATTAATACCTTACAATAAGGAAATTAAATTGGATATTTCACTGGAAAAAGTGGTGTCTAAAGAAAATTTGGGGATTTATTACTTTTCTAAAAAAACAGAGAAATGGAACTATCTCACATCTCAGTTAGTGGATGGTGAAGATTATATTTCGACTACCATCCTGTCAGGTGAAATGTTTGCTGTTATCCGTGAATCCACTGCACCTGTCATTTCAAATTTAATACCAGATGTGAACGGGACCTATTTTTCAAAAGATTTAGAACATATTTCCTTTAAAGTTGAAGACAGCTTTTCCGGAGTAGAAGGTGAAACAGATGTCATTGTGAAAATTGATGGTAGGGAAGTAGTATTTGAGTACAATTCCTATCAGAAAAAAGTTCGATATCCATTGAAATATAATTTGAAAAAAGGTACTCATTCCCTGTATGTTCAGGCCGCCGACAAAGTAGGGAATTTGAGCAAAATTGAAGGTGAATTTCTCGTAAAATAAAATTGGATACATGTAAATGGAACCACAAGAATTAATCTCCCATGCAGTGATTGCACAAAACCGCGCTGCTGCTACCTATAGCAATTATCCTGTTGGGGCAGCCCTCTTAACGGAGGAGGGAGAGATCATTTTGGGCTGTAATGTGGAATCCAAAGCCTACCCCACCACCCTCTGTGCTGAAAGGGTTGCTATATTTTCAGCTATTGCTCAGGGGTATGTACAATTTAAAGCAATGGCATTAGTAACGAAAGATGGAGCTTATCCCTGTGGATCCTGCAGGCAAATCATTCATGAGTACACAGGAAATATTCCCTTGTATATTGCGGATGGTAATAACGGATTTTCCACCTGCACCGTTTCTAAACTTCTGCCCTATCCCTTTGGATGATGGATAAGAAAGCCATTCTCATTGGAATTGCTGGTGGTACCGGTTCGGGAAAGACTTCCATCGCCAAAGCAATTGCATCAGATTTCGGAAAGTCTGAAGTAGCCCTTATTGAACAAGACTCCTATTATAAGGATCTGTCAAATTTGGACTTTGAAGCAAGGGCTGCTATTAATTTTGACCATCCAGATTCTGTGGATTTCCCGCTTATGAAATCACACTTGGCCGATTTGGTGATGGGGAAAAATGTCAATATTCCTATTTATGATTTCACTTCCCACACACGGAAGAAGGAAACTATGTTGGTGGAAAAAAATCACATAATCATCATGGAGGGCATTTTAGCTCTTTTTGATCAAGATATCCGGGAACTTATGGATATTAAACTCTATGTTGAAACAGCAGATGATATTCGTATTATCCGAAGAATTAAACGGGATATTGAAGACAGAGACCGTACCTTTACTTCAGTCATTGAACAATATTATAAAACAGTTCGACCCATGCACATTCAATTTGTAGAGCCCACCAAAAAATATGCAGATATCATTATCCCTGAGGGGGGGAGGAATAAGGTAGCTATTGATATTCTGCGAACAAAACTCATGACTTTAATTTTACATCAGAAAACAGAATTATGACACTGACACCGGTAAACGGCGGTTGGATAGAAATTATTTGCGGCCCCATGTTCAGCGGAAAAACAGAAGAATTAATCCGCAGATTGGTTCGGGCTCAGATTGCCAAACAAAGAGTGGCCATATTTAAACCCAGTACTGATAACCGCTATGAAGAAGATTTTATTGTATCTCATAATCAACGGAAAATTCAATCCATTCAGGTGAAAAAGACTCAATCTATCCTGGATCATAAAGATGATGCAGATGTATTTGGAATTGATGAGGCACAGTTTTTTGACGACTCAATTGTATCCGTCTGCAAAGATTTGGCTAACTGTGGAAGAAGGGTGGTAATTGCAGGTCTGGAAAAGGATTATCTGGGAAAAAGTTTTGGTCCTATGCCCCAACTTCTTGTTGATGCGGAATATATTACCAAAGTCAATGCCATCTGTATGAGTTGCGGTGACCCCGCCAATTACAGTCATAGAATTTCAAGAGAAAAAAAACAGGTTGTGGTGGGAGAAACAGACAAATATGAAGCTCTCTGCCGTAGTTGCTATGTACAATCAAAAGAGGATGTTTAATGAATATAATTTCAATATTGGGACTGCTGGTGTTATTGGGATCTGCCTGGCTTATCTCGTATCACCGCTCAGAGGTTAATCTTAAACCGGTTATCTGGGGTATTGGACTTCAGTTTCTGTTTGCTCTTATTATTCTAAAAGAAGATGGATGGAGCTTTTTGGGTATGACAATCCTGGCATCTCTCTTAATTACCTATCAGTTTAAAGGTGACGAAAAACCCCAGAAAAATCTACCCTTTCTCTTGTTATCATTTATTCTAAGCTGTGCTGCTGTTTACTCTCTCTCCTACCTTACAGGTTTGCTGCCTGACAACACAGCTTTCTATTTATTTTTAATTGCAGCTTCCGGATATATCATCAATTCTCTATTCAAAAAAGACCAACTGGTACAAAAATTATTTTTGTCGCTATTTTTGATTTGTGGAATTACGGTTTTGGTAATGAATGGACTTTACGGAAAAGTGATAATCGGACTCTTCAGTGACAAAGTAAAAGCATTTTTGGATTTATCAGATTGGGGGTCAAAATTCCTTTTTGGTAATTTAGCTGATGAGAATTATTTCGGTGCCTGGAAGGAACAATTTCCGAATAAAGGATCATGGCCTGGTTTTGGATTTCAATTTGCATTTAAAGTCCTCCCTACCATTGTCTTCTTTGGTGGTTTTATGAGTGTCTTGTACTATTTGGGAATCATGCAGAAAGTGATTCAATCCATCAGCCGGTTCATGCGTTGGACAATCGGAACCAGCGGAGCTGAAACTCTTTCCTGCAGTGCCAATATTTTTGTGGGTCAGACTGAAGCACCTCTTCTCATTAAACCCTTTTTGAATAAAATGACTCAATCTGAACTGCTAACCATAATGGTGGGAGGATTTGCAACTATTGCTGGTGGTGTCCTTGCAGGATATATTGCCATGGGAGTGCCTGCAGGACATCTCATTGCTGCCAGTGTCATGTCAGCACCTGCCGCTTTGGTGATTGGAAAAATTATTTTTCCTGAAAAAGAGCATTCAGAAACTGCCGGAGATGTTGAATTACCCGATATTGATGTTGGTGCCAATGTTGTGGAGGCAGCCTCCAATGGTATAACTGACGGACTTAAACTTGCCGTGAATGTTGGGGCTATGCTCATTGGATTTATTGCACTAATCGCTGTGGTGGATGTTCTCCTCAATTTTATTGACACCATTATTGACGGTAGAATTTTTGGCGGGGTCATTATAGACTATGCCGCCGGAGGTATGTCGCCGGTAACAGGTGAATACACAGTGCAGGGTGCATTGGGTGGATTATCAAATTTTGGATATTTTCCTGGATCATTGCAATCCCTCTTTGGAGCTATTCTTGCTCCTCTTGCCTTCTTAATGGGAGTCCCCTGGAACGATGCCCAATTGGTTGGAAATCTACTGGGAATTAAATTATCGTTAAACGAATTTGTGGCATTTGGTACCTTGGGTAATTATATCAGTACAGGGGTATTAAGTGAACGGGCTATGACCATTTCTGCCTATGCTCTCTGTGGATTTGCAAATTTTTCCTCTATCGGAATTCAGATTGGAGGCATTAGTGCTATTGCTCCATCTAGAAAATCTGAACTGGCTAAAGTGGGAATTAAAGCCATGATTGGAGGTGCGATAGCATCCTGGCTCACCGCCACCATTGCAGGAATTTTCATTTAAAGAAGGATATAAAGTATGAGATTAATTTTTATCGGTCCCCCAGGAGTTGGAAAAGGGACCCAAGCTAAATTTTTAGTAGAGCAATTTTCAATACCGCAGATATCAACTGGAGATATGCTTCGGGAACATGTAAGAAATCAAACAGAATTGGGAATAGAAGCAAAGACTTGTATGGATGCAGGAAAGTTGGTTCCCGATTCTGTCATTTTAGAAATGATAAAATCCAGATTTACAGAGGATGATTGCCAACATGGATATATTTTAGACGGATTCCCCCGCACCATACCTCAAGCTGAAGGATTGGATTTCATTTTGGAAGGACTAAATCAAAAACTGGATTCCGTAGTCGTATTGGAAGTAGCTGATTCCATAATTATACACCGTTTATCCAGCAGGAGATCCTGCAGAGGGTGCGGAAGAGTGTATAACCTTCTGTTTGATCCACCTCAAACTGCAGGAAAATGTAATGAGTGTAATGAAGAACTGTATTTGAGAGATGATGATAATCCGGATATCATTCAACAAAGGTTATCAGTTTACCATGAACAAACTGCTCCTGTAATTGAGCATTATGCACAACAAAACCTTACAAAATCCATTGAAGCGGCAGGAAGTATTGAAGATATAAAATCAACTGTTATGGCTGCTTTGTCATAAGAAAGCGATGTACAGGCTGGGCATAACCGGAGGAATTGGTTCCGGAAAATCAACTGCAGCGTCCTTCTTCAAATCGAAAGGAGCTTTTATTGTTGATGCTGACGACGAGGCAAAAAAATTAATCATAAACTCTGACCAGCTTCAATCTTCCATAATTGGTGAATTCGGAGAAAATGTAACGCATCAAGGCAGCCTTGATTTGCTGCTTCTGTCTAAGATTGCATTCAGCTCACCTGCAAAGCAGCAAATGTTAAATGCTCTGGTTTGGCCATCAGTTGGTGACTTCATCAAACAAAAAGAAGACGAAGCCAGGAAAGGAAGATTTACGCTTTTTATTGTTGAAGCAGCACTTTTGCTGGAGGCTGAATTTGAAAATTTCTTTGATTCAATATTGCTCATTACAGCTGATTCAGCAATTCGAAAACAACGGGTTACATTGAGAAAAAATATTCCGGAAAAACAAATTGAACAGCGAATGGCATTGCAAATGCCTGAATCAGATAAGGAAAAACGAGCAGATTATATCATTAGAAATAATAATGACAGGAAATCACTGCTTGAAGAATTAGAGATTTATTATTTAACGCTTCCCATTTAATACACTTTATTTCATGAGGACAATTTTCTTGATAATTTGAGTGTTAGCTGAAGAAAGTTTGACGAAATAAACTCCGCTTGCCTGCATGGCAGCATTCCATTGCATTTCATGGTAACCTGCTTTTATCTCACCTGAATAAAGGGTGGTAATTATACGACCCTTCAAATCATAAACGGATAGCTGTACCTCATCATCCTGTGGAATTTCAAAGCTAAACTGAGTTGCTGAATTAAATGGATTTGGATATGGATCTCCAAGATTAAAAGCTATAGGCAGTTTCACTTTTTCTTTCATTACACCAAGAACCTGCATACCATTTGCCGACCATGGGGTC
Source organism: Fidelibacterota bacterium (assembly GCA_030747125.1). Classification (GTDB taxonomy): domain Bacteria; phylum Fidelibacterota; class Marinisomatia; order SCGC-AAA003-L08; family D37C17; genus D37C17. The sequence goes on from JASLLI010000033.1 coordinate 10,986, forward strand.
ACATTGCCGGTTAATTCAATCATTTCCCCGTTGCCGGGTCTGTATAATTTGAAAACCGGAATATCCCCATATTTACAATAGGCTTGGGTAGCCGGATGCAAGTCTGCCCCCATTACAGGTATGTCAATGATTTTACCAGACCACTGGCGTGCTCCCACGATGGCATCACCAAGAGTAGCCACAATCCATTCTCCCGGACGAATATTATGCTCTGAAAATACAACTTCATCCATAAAGTAGAATGCCTGTTGTGTGGATTGAACATATTCGATATCTTCGGGAATTTCAATATTACCAAAGATTTTACTGGAATATTCTTTTCTGACAAGACCGGTATTTTCAAAACTGAAATCTAAATAATCATTTGTGTTTGGATCACCATCAAGTTCTATATAAACCCAATACCCTTTCAATACACTCCAATGTTGGAGGCTCCCGATCCAGGTGCCATCGTCTAATTGAGTAGTGGCAATACTGGCAGTTGATACAGACCGAATATGAGGCTCAGCATCATCAGGGATGGCATCCGTAATACTTAATCCATCCGTACCAACATAGGAAATAAGATTATTACCTTCATGCAGGCTATAAACCATATTTGGATCTGTCCGATGTGCTTCCACAGAGTAATAAACTGTGGTATCTGCTGCAGGATCAATATTTAGGGTGAGCCAGTATCCGTTTTCGGGATGAATGGTCTTTAATGATCCAATCCACTCACCATTATTATTAACAGATGCATTACCCTCTCCAATGATTCCATAAGCCGTCTCTCCTAAAGGTTCAAGCACAGTTGCCACCGTACTATCGTCAGGAATTCCCAGGAAACTGATGAGATTGTTCGGTGCAGTGAATTCCCAACTCATCGTGATCATATCTGTATATGGTGTAACGGTTATAAATATTTCTTGTACCGCAGGCTGGACACCATCTTCTCCACCGTCAGTAACCAAAATGGTAATGGGACCATAATCACCAGCATATTCTGGTATCCAGAAAATAAATCCATCCTCATCAACGGTCATTCCTTCAGGTGCATTTTGGAGGAAGTAGTCAAAGTTTTCATCATCAATGTCATCAACCAAAATTTGATAATAAAATGTGTCCGCTGCCATGAGCTGCACTATCTCAGGAGTGGATATAATAATGGGTGGATCGTTTACAGGAATTACCACAATTATAAATTCATGTTTCGTGGGAGGTACTTCATCCTCACCTCCATCAGTCACGAATACAGTGATATCTCCTGAGGAGAGAACTCCTTCAACAGGCGTCCAGGTGATTTCACCTGTATCACTTAATACCATGCCTTCGGGTCCTGCAACCAATTCAAAATTAAACTCCGTATCATCGGGGTCAGTAACCTCTATCTGATAAACATATTCAATATCCTCAGTAGCTATTGCAGGAGGTGTTGAAATTACCACTGGCGGATCATTTACAGGAATTACCGTTACACTGAATTCCTGGTAATCAGGCAGGTCAAAACCAGGTTCAGGCTCTGCTCTATCCCATACGACAATGCCCACCAATCCTGAACTGAGGATTCCTTCTGTGGGAGTCCAGGTAATCAAACCTGAGGAATCCACTACCATACCTTCCGGATTACTGAGGAGCCCATAGTAGAAGGAATCATCATCTACATCGTCTACTTCAATTTGGTACTCAAAGGTTACATCCTCATAAGTTTCAATTGCCGGTTGGGAAACAATGTTTGGTTGATCATTGACAGGGTCAATGGTAATTTCAAACTGATCCTGTGCCGGGATAGAGTCAATATTCAAATCATCAGCAATAACCGTTACTGTGATGGGTCCGCCAAATTGATCCTGCACAGTATTGATGATTAGTGTACCCGCATCAATGTGTGCCGTAATAATACCATCAATATCCACAATTACAGAATAGGCTAAGCTATCACCATCTATATCTGTGAAATAGTCTGCCAACACCATAGTCGCAGCCTCTGCATCTTCTAAAAGAATCAAATCTTCCAGAGGCTGCGAAACTATAGGTGCATCATTCACGGCTTTCACCGTTAGGGTAAAATTATCGGTTACACTAAATTCATTATCACTGACCATAATGGTTATTTCAATATTGCCATTATAGTTATCTGTAGGGTTCACCGTTAAAAGACTACCATTTAAGGTTAACTCCGCATTTTCAGATTCAGTTTCTGCACTGAGTGTCAAATTATCACCATCCACATCGAAGGATTGAATAGAGTAGAGGAAAATTCCATCTTCATCAATTTCCTGATCTGATACCGGAGTTAATTCAGGTGGATCATTCACTGGTGTGAATGTCAATTCAAACACATCTGAATCAGTGTACTGTCCATCTGTCACCTGGGTATGGATGAGAGCAGTCCCATTGAAATTTTCATCAACAGGTGAAATGGTTAAATTTGAGTTTTCTAATCCTATAAGAACAGCTGCATCTGAAGATGCAGTAAAGAGCAGATCGTCTCCATCAACATCACTGGCAGACAGGGTCAGGGATAATGCTTCTCCTTCTGCGATTTCCTGATTTTCTAAAGGAGTCATCACCGGAGCATCATTCACAGGTGAAACGGTAATATCAATTACTGCCTCGGTAGAGGTTAATTCACCGTCATATGCTCTGTAGAGAATAAAATCTGCACCAAAGAAATTCGATTGAGGAACATAGGTGATTATATTTCCTTCCACCTCTACACCGCCAAATGAAGGATTGGTTAATATTTCAATTTCAAGCTGTGAATTATCAATATCTTCTACATCTGCAACTATTGACTGTACACCATCCTCTTCCAGATCAATGCTTATATTTGCCGCAGTTGGTGCATCGTTCACAGGAGACACCGTCACTTGGAAGGTGTTACTTACAACAACGCTTTCATTATGATCGTTGGCAAACACAGTGATGGTTACCGGTCCGCCAAATTGATCCTGCACGGTATTGATGATTAGTGTGTCTTCATCGATATTTGCAGTAATAATTCCATCGATATCCAAAATTACAGAGTAGGCTAAGCTATCACCGTCTATATCTGTGAAATAGTCTGTTAGCACCATAGCCGCAGCCTCTGCATCTTCTAAAAGAATCAGATCTTCCAGAGGCTGCGAAACTATAGGTGCATCATTCACGGCTTTCACCGTTAGGGTAAAATTATCACTGGCTAAATATTCACCATCGGAAACAGAAACGGTACATTCAATATCACCATTAAACTCTTCATCAGGAGTAATGGTTAAATTATTTCCAATCAGGGATGTGGTAGTTTCAGGAGTGGTTGTAATCTGATAATCAAGATTGTCTCCATCAATATCTTCTGCTACAAGGATGTAAAGGAGATATTCTCCTTCATTAATTTCCTGGGCAGGTATGGGAGATAACACAGGGGCATCATTAACTGCGCTAAGACTTACAGTGAAGATATCTGATACAGATGCTAAACTGCTATCAAAGGCAGTCACAGTAACAATTACCGGTCCACCGTTTTGGTTTTCAATAGGAGTAATTTGTAAAACGCTACCCACGATTTGAGCATTGATTAATTCTCCATCATCAGTGGAAACATCAAAAGTTAAAGTATCACCATCAATATCTGAGAAAACTTCATTGAGCACCATAGCCGCAGCCTCTGCATCTTCTAAAAGAATCAGATCTTCCAGAGACTGCGAAACTATAGGTGCATCATTCACGGCTTTCACCGTTAGGGTAAAATCATCATAATCAGTAAATTCTCCATCAGTAACAGAAACTGTTAAGGCAGTAATACCAGAATAGTTTTCCGGTGGAGTTAATGAGAGGATGTTTCCAGTAATAAGTGCTGAGGTACCTCCGTCATCTAAAATATTATAACTGAGGTTCTCAGAATCTATGTCCTCTGCTGAAAGGAAAATATCCAATGTAGTATCTTCGTTTATTTCAACATCATTGAGACTTGCAAGCTGAGGAGCATCATTTACGGGGTGTACTGTTATTGCTACTTCCTCATGGTGATATAATTCTCCATCTGATACTGACACTGTAATGGATTCACTACCATACCAATTGGTATCAGGGATAACTGTAATTAGATTATTAACTAAGGATACCTGAAGGTATTCATTACTGCTTACATCAAAGAATAGGTCATCAGAATCAATATCAGAAGCAAAAATATTGAAACTTACCTCGCTATCCTCATTCAGTTGGATAGGTGTAATATCTTCCAGAATAGGAGCATCATTGACAGAAGTAATGCTGACCTGTATAGTCTGAGAATCTTCTGCACCCTCATTATCTGCTACAGATACCGTAATTTCTCCTGATCCAAAGTAATCCGTACTTCCTTTTACGGTGAGCAGGCTACCGGATATATTAACCTGGATATCTTCAGAACCAGATTGGGCAGCATAGCTGAGACTTACATAATCAACATCTGTGGCAGAGAGTGAAATGGTTGTGTCATCATCCTCGTTCAGGGTGATTGAATCAACATTTTCAAGTATTGGTGCGTCATTTACGGGAAGCACTTCTAAGGTGAATAGCTGTATAACCGTTTCACCATCCCCTCCTGATAATACATTATACCCCTCAACTGCGCCAGATTCACATTCTCCGTTACTGTCTGTATAAGATAGTCCCCCTAAGACACCTGCACAATCATTCACCACCTGGATTGAACTAACAAACTGGGTACCCAAATTTATAAACGGATCCAGTGGAGTGGTAAAGTTTACATCCAATAATTGATTAGTGGATAATCTGTAAATTCTAAAAGCAGGAATGTCACCCTGTTGTAAAAATTCTGAAGTATAGTCACTGCCATCATCTCCCATAGCCACTACATCTGTATTTGACCCTGCCCAGACAGCACCGCCAACGGGATTCCCAAATGGAAGTCCATTTTCATCACGGCGGTACACAAATATTCGGTCTCCGTCCGCTATTGGCTCCCCGTCTATTATCGCCTCCGAAATGAAATAGAAAGCTTGAGAAGTGGACTGTTCAACATTATACACCATTTCCTTTGCGGATACCGTTATAGTTGCAATACCTGAATAATCCTGTGCCGGTGACAATAAAAATTCTGGAGAATTATTATTCATATTACCACCCGTAAAATGTACTGAGATGTCCTCTGATGCAGAGGATGCACTTATAGCAAGATCGTTATCCAAATCTTCAGCATTTACACTGAATGAAATTGTATTATCCTCATTTACGGTGAGATTCGATAAGGTCTCCATTGTTGGTAAATCGTTCACAGGATGCACAGTCAGGCTAATAATTGCTTCTGTGGAATATCCATTAGAATTTGCAGGATTCATTACCTTATAATGGATTTCATCCTCTCCTGTGTAATCTTCATCAGGAGTATAAGTAGCTGTCCATTGGGCTAAACTTGGTGTTGAGTCATCAGAGAGGACAGGTACATCCAAGGAACCATATTGAGGGTATTGGGTAATTTCAACATATTCTGACCCATCCAATGGGAAACTGAAATACACATCAAACCCTACAAAGGTAATTTCTTTTGCTGTATCCTCAGTACTGTTTATAGCATCCTCAAAAGCTGTAGGAGGATTAAACCGTGACCAGCGTCTGCCCTGAAAGTTAAAGGTAGCAATGTGCAGACCGGTTTCTGAAATACCATCACTTACCTTAAATAACATGAAGTCAGCTTCTGGCTCAGGGTTGGGAGGATTATAATCATAGGTGAGTTCACCTGTTGGCGTTAATGTCCCGCCAAAAATTGTATTCAGGATATCACCTGGTGATGGTGGAATAGTGAGAATTGTAAGCGCATCGCCGTCCGGGTCTATCACAGAATTGCTAAAATCCACAGAAAACGGGATGCTATCCATATTAAAGGTTAAGTTCTCCGCTACAGGATTATCATTCACCCCAATTACCTGAATTGAAATTATTCCTTCATCAGATGTAGATTCTCCATCATCTGCAGTATATGTAAAGGAATCTTCTCCATAATAATCGGGTGAAGGTGTATAGATAAGGAAGGGAGCTTCTCCTGAAAGACTTCCATGGAGTGGTGGTATATAACTGAAGGAAATTTCGTCACCTTCTAAATCTGTTGCTAAAAGTTCCAGTTCAACAAAGCCGTCTTCCACTACATTTATTGTGAAATTTTCTACGATCGGTGCAGCATTAGCATTTTCAACAAGCAAATCTAATGATTTGGATACGGTGATTTCATTATCAGATAATTCCAGAATAACTTCATAATTTCCTGCATCATAACTTCCTGGTGTACCTGAAAGAATAAATCCGTTGAGACTCAGCCAAGTGGGAGCAGAGGTTATTTCTAACTGCAGTTCAGCCAAATTATTATCAATATCTTCAATAGTAATTTCTACAGAATAAAAGTCATTTTCCAATGCATCAGGAAGAGAATCAATTACTATGGATGGCGCATCATTTACGGGTAAAACCGTTACGGAAATTAATTCCTGTACTGAATTACTTCCATCAGTCGCTTCCAGAACAAAACTGTCATCGCCAAAATAATCTGCATCAGGGGTATATTGATATAACCCATTGCCAGCAAAGGAGACTATACCATATTCAGCATTTTGTGGAATGTTGATAGTAATGTCGTCATTATCAGCATCTTCTACTTCTACTTCAAAGGTAATATCAGAATCTTCATCTAATTCCAGATTGAAGGGAGTGAAAACCGGTGGATCATTTACGGGAAGTACTTCCATAAAGAAGGATGTTGATGCTACTGCTCTGTTTACATTATCGGATGCAGTAATTTCAACAGTACCACTACCAAATTGATTTTCGACGGAGGTCAAAATCAACTGAGAATCCTGAAATTCTGCAACTACGGCAGAAATAGAATGAGAAACGCTATAAATGAGGTTATTGCCATTTTCCGGGTCATAAAATACCTGAGTTAAATCAATCAGGATATCTTCAAATCCTTCTGAAACAGTAATATCTTCAATAGAAGAAATTACCTGTGGTGGGTCGTTTACTGGCAAAACTGTGAGGGTAAAGTCTGTTGTAGATTCTAATTCCCCATCATAGGCCGTAATGGTGACTTGGGTGTTCCCATTAAAATTTAACTCAGGTGTTATTCTCAATAGTCCATTATCAACAACGCCATTTGCATTTTCAGCTTCAACTGTTATAAGAATATCATCTCCATCAGGGTCGGATATAAATACATCCAGTTCTAACTGAGTATCTTCAAGGATTGTCTGGTTTTCAATATCAGCAATTTCCGGTGGATTATTTACTGCGTTCACAGTAAGGATGAAACTATCACTAATTTGAAGCTGTCCATCAGATACGGTAACTGAAATGAGAATATCACCGTTAAAATAGGTTGGAGGACTAATATGAATTTCATTGTCTATTAATTCAGAAACAGCATTTCCCTCGGTATCAACGTCAATTAGTAATGCATCTCCATCCACATCATTTGCATTAAGAGTAAATATATATTCACTCCCTTCTTCAATTGAAGCATCTTCTAATGATTCCATTATTGGAGCATCATTGACAGGAAGAATGACTAATGCTATGGTCTGTGGTTCAGAATTGAGTTCGCCATCATTGGCTGTATAACTGAAACTGTCATTCCCAAAATAATTTTCTTCAGGTACATATAACACATCAGAACCTGATAACTGCAGACTCCCATGAGAAGACTCTGACTCGATATTAAATGTTATACTATCTTCATCCGGGTCACTTCCTTGCAGGGTGATACTTGCTGATTCATCCTCATGCAAAGTAGCTTCAAGGCTAAACGCGATTGGAGGATCATTTACATCATGTACTGTAATGGTGAAAGATTGGGCTGAAATCAATAAATAATCTGATACAGTTATGACTACCTCATGATTACCCACATCCTCATTGGCGGGAATTCCGGACAAATAATTTCCTTCAAGAGTTAACCAGGATGGGGCAACAGAAAGACTTAGTGACAACTCATCACCATCTATATCCTCTGTTTCAATCTGGTATTCATATAAACTTCCCTGTACAGCCTCTGCCTCGGGTAAAGAAATAATTAAAGGTGTATCATTCACAGGCAGTACTGACAGGGTAAAGGGTTGTTCAACAGTAAATTCACCATCAAATGCAAAAACAGAGATAAACATATCGCCATTGAAATTTAATGGTGGCAGGACCGAGAGAGAGTTCTCAGAAAAATTGAGGGAAGTTTCAGGAATATTGGATTCAGCAAAAAAAGTTAGTACATCACCATCTGGATCAACTGCTGCAATCTCAATTATGAGTTCCGTGTCTTCCATAATAGTCTGTGGTGAAATTCCTGCTAATTGAGGAGGATCATTTTCCGGCAGCACAGTAACTGTGATGGTATCATTTGTATCAAATTCCCCATCGGAGACGGTGATGGTTAACTCAATATCTCCAAAGTAATGAATATTTGGAATTACTGTGAGTTCATTCCCTTCAAAGACAGCAAAACTGTTCCCACTGGTGGAAACAAAATATTCCAGTTCATCCCCATCAACATCATGAGCTTCAATGGCCAGTCTTAAAGTATCTCCTTCTGTGATTGTGGTATCAGCCAGACTGATAATTACCGGCGCATCTCCTACAGGCCGAACTTCTAGTGTAACTATGCCTGGTACAGAAGAAAGCTCACCATCGAAGACAGTATAAGTAAAAGAATCTTCACCAAAATAATTTTCAAATGGGGTATAGTCTACAATATCTCCGGTTAGAGTTACAGATCCATTATCTCCATCAGAATTTAAAGTATAACTTAGTTCATCACCATCAACATCGTTTCCTGGTAAGGTAATTTCAATACTGGTATCCTCATCTAAGGCAATAGCCATATTTTCTGCAACGGGAGCATCATTAACAGCTAAAACAGATATTGCAATGGTTGCAGCCTCGGATATCCAGGTTCCATCTGATGCAATAAATGTGAAATTATCTTCTCCATTATAATTATCGTCAGGAGTATAATTCCAATCTGCATTTTCACCGGTAAGGGAGCCATGATTGGGGAAATCTAAAATCTGAAAACTGATATCGTCATCATTGGGATCAGTACCGGTTAGATTAATTGATATGCTTTGATCTTCTAAAGTTTCTAAGGATTGGTCATTAACTACGGGGCTGTTGCAATAGGAATTATCACCAAAACAAATTCCACATGTATCTTTTTCATCAGGAGCACAGCAGACGGAAAATACATCCATATTTTGGTTGGGTGTTGATACATCTACACCGACACAATCACCACAGTTATCAATATTCAATGTCTGTAAATCTGGGTTGGGACAATCGGGTTCAGGATCCAAATTATTATCAGCATACAGGGAGGTTACATTGGCTTCACAAAACTCAAAACTAATATCACCAGCACCAAAACCATCAGAGTCTATATCGAG
>JASLLI010000034.1 GCA_030747125.1 Fidelibacterota bacterium
GGCGGTACGCAAGCTCTTGAAGGCGATTTGAATATGGATGGGGTTGTGAATATTTTAGATGTTGTCACCATGGTAAATGTGGTTTTAGGTAATGACAGTAATGATAATGCTGACCTGAATGATGACGGCATGGTAAATATTCTTGATGTAGTACTCCTCGTGAATATTATCCTGGATGCTTAATATGAATAAAATCATCTTGTCAATTTTACTTATCAGCTGCCCTTTTGCCGGAGATATTTACAAACAGGTCAGAGTAGAATCTGCTACCAAAGAAAGTATTCACATTCTACAGAAGGCTGGTCTGGATGTTGATCATTCCTATAAACACAGAGATGAATGGATCGAATTTGCCATCTCTGAAAAACACCTTTCCAAACTGACTGCAACCGGACTGCCTTATAGGGTCATTCATGAAGATCTGGAAACTTATTATGCATCTAGACTGGACAATGAATATGAATCCCGTGATTTTGAATTAGGCTCAATGGGTGGATACTATACCTTCGCTGAAATTGAATACCATTTGGATGCCCTCCACAATGACTATCCTCACCTTATCACAGAAAAAATATCTCTGGGGAATACCCTTGAGGGTAGAAATGTATGGATGGTGAAAATGAGTGATAATCCTGATGAGGATGAAGATGAACCAGAAATGCTCTATACGGGGCTTCATCATGCCCGTGAACCTATGAGTTATATGAATCTTTTCTATTTCATGCACTGGCTGGCAGAAAATTATGAAACAGACCTGGAAGCGAAAGCTCTCTTGAATAACAGAGAACTGTATTTTATTCCGGCGGTAAACCCTGACGGATTGGTGTTTAATCTTGAGTATTCTCCAAATGGGGGAGGCATGCAGCGAAAAAATATGCGGGAGACCTGCTCCTGGACACCTGACGGCGTGGACCTTAATCGAAACTATAGCTTTATGTGGGGTTATGACAATGTGGGCTCAAGTTCGGATGGCTGTAATGAAACTTACCGTGGTTCTGCTCCCTTTTCAGAACCTGAAACCAATATTGTGAAAGCTTTTGTAGAATCTCATGATTTTAAGCTTGCTCTCAATTATCACAGCTATGGCAATTTGTTCATTCGCCCCTTTGGGTTTGACCCTGACCAGGATCCACCTCAGGAAGACTTTGAAATATTCATTGAGTATGGGGAAGCCATGACCCAGTTTAACAATTATCATTTTGGAACGGGCATTGAAACGGTAGGCTATACAGTAAATGGAGAAGCCTGCGACTGGATGTATGGGGAACATGGTATTTTTGCTTATACCCCTGAAGTTGGTGCCAGCAATGACGGCTTTTGGCCTGCCACCAGCAGAATTATCCCCTTGGCTGAAGAAAATCTCTACCCCAATAAATTTGCTGCCTGGGCAGTTGGCGCAAAATATGATGTGAATTTTAACCTTGAGGAAGGTCCCTATGAACCGGGGAATACCTATAGTACCAATCTGGATATTTTTAACTCAGGCTTGGGAAATTCCATTGGCGAATTGACGCTGGAAATAGACTCACCTCAGAATTATTTCAATTTTGCTACACAGGAAGTAAATATAGAAGGAATCTCTGCCAGAAGTGGAGTAGAATTAGGGGATATATTCTCCTTTACAGTATTACCCACCGCACCAGCAGGAGTACTTGCAGAGGTATCTATTAATATTTCAGAGGGCGGTGTTTTGCTTTATACGGAATTTTTCCAACTGATACTGGGAACTGCTGTTCCCATAGCTGAATATGATTTTGAATCCGCTGCAGGTTGGAGTGTAGGGGATGCCAATGATAATGCAACTGCTGGTATATGGGAATTAGCCATACCCGTTGCTACCAGTTTTGACGGGAATCAGGCACAGGCAGGTTCAGATCATTCAGAATTTGGTCAATACTGTTTTCTCACTGGTGCCGCAACCTCGCCAGGCTCCGTAGGCTATGATGATGTGGACGGCGGAAAAACCACTCTCTACACCCCCGTATTTGATCTCAGCGGAGAAGATGAAGCCCTAGTGAGTTATTGGAAATGGTACACCAATCATGTGGGAGATAATCCCGGTACTGATTTCTGGAAAGTGGAAATTACAGATGATGGTGCTAATTGGGTGACCCTTGAAAACACCAATGCCTCCTCAGCCAGTTGGATTCAAATGAACTTCTTACTCTCCGAAACAGGAATCTCATTTGGCAATGCAGTACAGCTTCGATTCATTGCTGAAGATGCATATTATAGTGGTGACTCCGGAACCGGAGGCTCTATTATTGAAGCAGCCATTGATGATTTCAGTATTTCAGTCTTTGAATCAGATAATAACTACATTACCGGTGATGTGAATCTTGACGGTGTGCTGAATGTTCTGGATGTCGTCATCATGGTGAATTACATATTAGGGGGAACTGAATTTACAGACCTCCAGTTTTCTTTAGGCGATGTGAACGGAGATAATACCATTAATGTAATGGACATAATTTTATTGGTACAATATATCGCCCCTGAGAATTAAATTTTCTCACTTTGAATCACCTCATAATCACTGCAATTGGTTCAGACAGACCTGGTATTGTTTCTGAACTTAGCGGCGTAGTCACCAGCCATGGTGCAAATGTGGAAGAAAGCCGCATGGCACGGTTGGGATCAGACTTTGCTATTCTCATGTTGGTCTCCGTGCAGCCAGACTGGCAGGAAGCTCTGAAGCTTTCTCTTCAATCCATTTCAGGATTGACCATAACCACAAAAGGAACTGACTCTGCAGCATTGGAGGCAGGGAAACTTTCCAGCATTCATCTGGAAGGGGCGGACAATGAAGGAATTGTGCAGGTTCTTTCCAATTTTTTAGCCGAGCAGTCAATTAACATCACTGAAATGGAAACTCATATTTCACATGCTCCCGTCAGTGGAACTCCTCTCTTTAATCTGAATGCTACCATATCCATTCCGAAAGAGGTCAACTCAGATGATCTACAGGATGAACTCTCCCATATTTCTCATAAACTGGGCGTGGAGATACAGCTGGATTAATCCATTTTAAATACCCAGGGACTGGAAATCAGAAATGGTCATTGAAGATTGAAGGTTTTATTTTTAAGAATTAGGAATTGAACTTCGCTTATGACAGGGTATATCAAATTCAGATTTGGGGTTGTAGCGTACTGCCAATATTAAATTTCCGCTGATTACTTATCCTTAAAGCGTGAAAAAGGGCTGGAATGAATCTGACATTGTCGGCGGGGACGGTTTTCTTTCAGGAAAATCTCTTTAGTGGTCTTGCAGAAACGGGTAGCCTTTTCAAAACTCTCTTCACAAATTTCCATTTCCACCACACCGGGAGGCACGCTCCAGTCAGCTTTGTTGTTTAATAATACCGTCTCTCCTCGGGATTGATACTCACCAATATCATATATGCCTTTAATGGTTCTGCCAAAAATGGGCAGGGCAGCAGCTGACCCGAACTGTTTTTCACCCAATGAGACGGCAGGGTCATCCATTCCTATCCAGATGCCAATGGCAAGCTGCGGGGTAAATCCTACAAACCAGGCATCTGCTTTGCTGTTGGTGGTGCCTGTTTTACCGGCAGCAGGTGCATAAAATTTATACTTCCAACGCAATGCTCCTCCCGTCCCTCCATCTACCACCGATTTCATCATATCCCGCAGAATAAAAATAGTGGACTCATCCTGAACCTCTCTGGAGTGAGGTACAAAATTTTTAATTACTCTGCCATGTCGGTCTTCAATTCGGGTAATGGCAATGGGCTTGGTATATATACCATTATTCGCAATAGTGCCGTAAGCAGCCGTAATCTCAAGAGGATATACTTCAGATACACCTAATGCGATTGCATCTACTGCGTGGATATTAGTGGTAATTCCAAAATCCTTGGCATTTTTCACAATTAATTTTGGTTCAACCAATTCCTGAACTACTCTTACAGAAATGAGGTTGAGTGATCGTCGCAGTCCTTCCCGAATTGTAGTGAGCAGTCCTGTTGAACCGTCATGATTTTGTGGATTCCATTGCGTGGTATCATCAATAAACACTACCAATGGCTGGTTGAGGAGTTTGGTGGTAGTGGTATGCCCTTCTTCCAGAGCTGTGAGATAAATGAAAGGTTTAAAGACAGAGCCGGGTTGGCGTTTTGCCTGAGTGGCACGGTTAAAGTGATCCCGGTAAATATCCTCCTCTCTGCCACCAATCATTCCCAAAATGTGGCCGCTGGCAGGGTCTAACACAATGCCTGCCCCCTGAACCAGAAGTTGGTTTCTGAGAGCTGGAGGGATGGTATCATTTTCTGCCAAAAGCAATTTTACCGAGTCCGTCTCATAATTACTGTATTCCAGAGCTTCTTCCAATTTCAACGGATTTTGAGATAGTTCTTCATTCAGTATTTCCTGATTGCGGTGAATCCCCTTATTAAATGCGGTAAGAAGGGCATGTTGAATACGGCTGTCAAGAGTGGTGTGAACAATGAGTCCATCCTTATAGAGGTTAATATCTAATTCTTCATCAATCTTTTCCAGTTCACGGCGGATATACTCGGTAAAGTAAGGCGCTAAACCGCCGTCTCTGTCAATTATTTTCACAGGCAGTTCGCCTGAAGTAAAGACTTTATATTCTTCTTCTTCAATGTATCCCTGTTCCTTCATAATCCGTAATACGAGATTTCTGCGGATTACTGCCCTGTGGGGATGGGATATTGGGGAATAGCGGGCAGGCGCTGGGAGGAGCCCGATTAATAAGGCACATTCATCCAGTTTTAACTTTGATATATCTTTTCCAAAATAATGGTTTGAGGCAGCCTGTACCCCATAGGTACCATGCCCGAAATATACAGAATTCAGATAGAGTTCCATTATTTCAGATTTTGTATAGGTCTGCTCAATTTTTATGGAAGTAATAAGCTCTTTCAGTTTCCGGGTGTAAGTTTTCTGGAACCCGATAGTATTATACATATTCCGAGCGAGCTGCTGGGTTATGGTACTGGCTCCCTGGCTTCGGCTGAGAGTCATGAGATTCACCACTACCGCTCTGGCAAGGGATTGAAAACTAATACCTGAATGTTCAAAAAAGGATCGGTCTTCCATTGCCAGTAATCCATGACGCAAATAGCGGGGAATCTGGCTAATTTTCACCACATCCCGTTTATGAATATATAATTCCTTGATGACTTTACCGTCTGCAGAAAGGATCTTTGAGACTTGTTCGGGGTTAAATCGCTGTAGTTCTGCAATGGAGGGGAGATCTCTGGAAAGGATGATGAGATAAATGATTCCCCCGATAAAACAGGCTAATAAAAAAAGAAAGGTGTTTAAAAACACCTTCCCCCATGATGAGCCTGCTCTTGAATTATTATTGGTTTTTGGCATTCCGCCTATTTATTGGGTTTGGTCATACTCTCAGGATTCATGAGTTTTGCCAATGCTTCAGGTGTTAACACTTTTTCCTCTAAGGCAATTTCCCTTACGGTTTTTCCTGACTCATAAGCTTTATGGGCAATGGCAGCGGCTTTATCATAGCCAATTACTGGTGCAAGAGAAGTACACATTGCCAAACTTCCCTCTATATATCCAAAACACTTCTGTTCATTTGCTTTCAGACCTGTTACCAATTTATCGGTAAACATTTTTACAGCATTAGCCAAAATAGTGATGGAGTTGGTGAGATTATGGGCAATCATGGGTAGCATGAGATTCAGTTCAAATACACCACCCAGTCCCCCATGAGTGATGGCAGCATCATTGCCAATGACCTGTGCGCAGACTTGAATCATGGATTCGCAAATTACAGGATTGGTTTTACCCGGCATTATGGATGATCCGGGTTGAACCGCCGGGAGAATAATTTCGCCCAATCCGGCTCTGGGACCGGATCCCAGCCAGCGGATATCATTGGCAATTTTGGAGAGGGATACAGCAATGGTTTTTAAAACTCCGGAAGTTTCAACTGCAGCATCTTGTGCTCCCTGAGCTTCAAAATGATTGGCAGCTTCAATAAAGGAAACTCCCGTATAGTCACTGATTTCAGCAGCCATTAAGGTCCCGAATTTATGATGGGTATTAATTCCGGTACCCACTGCAGTGCCGCCCTGAGCCAACTCAGAGAGCAATTGGAGAGAATGTGTCAGCCGGGTGATTCCATTTTCAACCATTTGGGCATAACCGGAGAATTCCTGTCCCAATGTAATGGGGGTGGCATCCTGTAAATGGGTTCTGCCTATTTTAACCACAGAAGCAAATTCAGTGGATTTATTTTTAAGCTCTTTTGTTAATTCTGTCAAGGCTGGGAGGAGAGACCCCTTAATTTCCAGAGTAGCAGCAATATGAATAGCTGTGGGAATAACATCATTGCTTGATTGCCCAAAATTTACATGATCATTCGGATGTACCGGCTCTTTGGAGCCTATTTTCCCCCCCATAAGTTCACTGGCACGGTTGGCAATGATTTCGTTCGAGTTCATATTGCTTGAAGTTCCGGAACCAGTCTGGTAAATATCTATGGGAAACTGACCATTAAACTTTCCTTCTATGACCTCATCCGCTGCTTGTACGATGGCATTTTTTCTGTTTTCATCCAGACTTCCCAGCTTATGATTTACACTGGCGGCTGAGCGTTTAATGATTCCCAATGCTTTAATCATGGAGGGTGAGAGAGTAATACCACTAACAGGGAAGTTCTCTACAGCCCGTTGTGTCTGAGCACCATAATAGGCATCATCAGAAACCTGCATGGTTCCCATTGAATCTCTTTCAGTTCTCATTTATATGGAGGATAATAGATTGGGAATGGGGTCTATCCACCTTCGCGTTGGTCTTGGTTTCTTAGTGGGGTAGGAGGCAAATTTACAATATCTTCAAAAAAGTGATCTCCCAAATGGTTGATGATATCCTGCATGGCAATTACGCCTATGGGTTTATTATCAAAGTTTATAATGGGAATATGGCGGTACCCTCCGGCGATCATTTTATTCAGAGCAAAGGCGATAGGGTCCTTTAAATGAAGAGCATCAGGATTTTTTGTCATGAAGGTAAGTACCTTTTCCTTTTCAAGATCGTGACGGTTCCCTACTACTTTTTGTACGATGTCCCTTTCTGTGAAAATTCCGGATAGTTCACCATTTTTTTTCAATAAAACACAGCCCACATGAAACTGTTGAATCTTATCGATAGTTTCCCGTAAAGTTGCATTCTCATCTAAGACAATAAATTTTTCCTGTGTGAGAGTTTCTAAGGGGTCATTTGGAGAAATAGCAGATTCCAGACTAGAATCTTTCCCAGCGGAAGTGTACATCTCTTTTAATTCATCGTCAAAAATATCATACATAGATATCTCCCTTTTATTCTACAACCCACGAATTAGTTCCGAAGAATAATGAATCCAGATCACCTTTACCATTTGTTCTCACCGATTCCTGGATCTGTTCCATCATCATTTTTTCGTAGGTTGGTTTTGATTCCTGATATAATATCCCTATAGGAACCGGCAATTCAGGATTATAAGTAATTTCACTGAGCAGCATGGCAAGGTTCTTATCTCCCTTATCATGCACCAAAATATCATCAGCACTGTATTTTGAGTTAATTTCTACCACTTTGAATTTAGACCCTTCAAGGATTAATCCCTTAGAATTTCTTACACCAAAGAGCATGGGCTTCCCATCTTCCAGAACCAGTTGTGTTTCCGCTTTGGTTTCCTTCTCCGTCAGCTCTGAAAATGCACCATCATTGAATATATTACAGTTTTGATAAATCTCCACAAAGGAAGTTCCCTTATGTTTGGATGCTTCTGCCAAAATCGGTCCCAAATGTTTTTGTTCTCTGTCTATAGCCCGGGCAATAAAAGTACCGCTTGCTCCCAATGCCAGCTGTGGCGGGTTAAACGGATGGTCAAGTGAACCCATAGGTGTTGATTTTGTTTTCTTGCCTAATTCTGATGTGGGTGAGTACTGCCCCTTAGTCAATCCGTATATACGGTTATTGAACATGAGGATATTCATGTCAATATTACGGCGGATCACATGAATGAAGTGATTTCCGCCAATGCTCATGGCATCTCCGTCACCGGTGACCACCCAGACAGATAAATCAGGGTTTGCCAGCTTTGCTCCGGATGCCAAAGCAGGTGCCCGCCCGTGAATGGAGTGGAAGCCATAAGTATCCATGTAATAGGGGAATCGGCTGGAACATCCAATCCCGGAGACTACCAAAAATTTTTCCTTAGGGATACCCAAATCAGGAAAGAGTTTCTGAACCTGAGCGAGTATGGCATAATCACCGCAGCCAGGACACCAGCGTACATCCTGATCGGAGACAAAATCCTGACGGGTTAAAGTTTGCGTATCTGTGTTTGCCATGATCAGGCACCCTCCACTAATTCAGTTATTTTATTTAAGACTTCTGTTTGGGTAAATGGTTTACCCTGAACTTTATTCAAACTGACGGCATCAACCAAAAATTTAGAACGGATGATGTTAGAAAGCTGTCCCATATTCAACTCCGGTATCAGTACTTTATGAAACTTCACCAATATTTCCCCCAGGTTTGCCGGTAAAGGATTCAAATAGCGAAGATGGAGATGGGATACAGACTTGCCTGTATCCTGAGCTGTTTCCACAGCAGACCGTAATGCGCCATGAGTACCACCCCAGCCAATCACCAAAAGCTCTCCGTTATCTTTCCCAAACACTTTTGCAGGAGGGATGTCTTTGGCAATTATATCCACCTTCTTCTGTCGCAATTCAACCATATATTGGTGATTCTGCGGATCATAACTCACATGCCCGCTTTCATCCCATTTCTCCAGACCACCAACACGGTGTTCCATACCCGGGGTTCCCGGAAGTGCCCACGGTCTTGCCAGTTCTTTATTGGAATGATCGAAAGGAGCAAAACCATTCTTTTTATTAACAACTCTGGTTTTTATTTCAGGAAGTGACTCAATTTCAGGAATCTGCCAGGGTTCAGAGCCATTGGCAATATACCCATCAGATAATAGAATGACGGGAACCATATATTTCAAAGCAATGCGGCATGCTGTATAGGCCATGTTGAAACAGTCTACAGGCGTTGCTGCTGCTAATATTACCATGGGCGCTTCACCGTTTCTGCCAAACACAGCCTGATTCAAATCAGACTGTTCGGTTTTGGTAGGCAGTCCTGTGGAAGGTCCTCCTCTTTGTACATTCACAACTACTAAGGGCAGTTCAGAAATGACTGCTAAACCTAATGCCTCCGATTTTAGAGAAATACCGGGACCACTGGTTGCTGTGACGGCAAGGTCTCCTGCAAATGCTGCACCAATGGCAGAAACGACACCTGCAATTTCATCTTCTGCCTGAAAAGTTTTTACTCCAAAACTTTTATATTGGGCAAGGTAATGGAGAATATCACTTGCAGGGGTAATAGGATAGCCACCGTAGAACAAATCTAAACCGGAGCGCTCTGCAGCAGTGAGGAGCCCAAATGCCAGGGCATTATTCCCAATAATATTGCGGTATTTCCCCTTCTTGAATTCAGCTTTATTCACCTTATAGGTGGTTTTTATGATTTCCAGCGTTTCGCCGTAATAATATCCTGCATTCAATGCCTTTATATTGGCATCAACAATTTCCGGAGCTTTTGCAAATTTCTTTTGAATGAATTCAATGGAGGAGTCCATGCTTCTGCCGTAGAGCCAATACAATAGTCCCAAAGCAAACATATTGGTACTGCGTACCATTATTTTTGTGGATAGCCCCGAATCTTTTAGGGCGGTAGTTACCAATTGTGTCATATCCACCTTCACCACTTGGTATCCTTCCAGAAGAATTTCGTTATCTAAGGGATTTTCTTCATATCCTGCTAATTGTAGGTTTTTAGGGGTGAAATTGGCGGTGTTAATAATGAGCATACCATTGTCTTTCAAATCACCCAGATGTACTTTCAATCCTGCCGGGTTCATTGCCACTAATACATCCAGGTCATCACCGGGGGTATGTATGTCTTTATTACTGAATTGGAGCTGAAAAGAACTTACTCCTGCCAGACTTCCTTTGGGTGCCCTAATTTCAGCGGGGAAGTCAGGAAGGGTAGCAAGATCATTGCCAAAAATAGCTGTATTGTCTGAAAACTGGTTCCCGGTTAACTGCATACCATCGCCGGAGTCACCGGCAAATCGTATGGTAGCCACATCCACTTCGGATATTTTTTTCTTTACCGTACTCATTATTCCTGTATCATTATTAAAATTGAAGATTTGAGCTGAAAAGCTCCGGGAAAATTTACCCTTCTGCTTAAATACATGACAAAATATAATAAAATACCACATAAAAAAAAACGAGGAGCATGCTCCTCGTTTTTTCAATGAACTAATTATTAAATCGTTATTTCATCATCACCATTTTTCTGGTAATAGTCTGTTCACTGCTTTCCAGCTTATACAGATACATACCGGAAGGTACATGAGTTCCATACTGATTTAGACCATTCCAGGTAAAGGAATAAGTTCCTGCTGGTGTAAATCCATTATCAATCAAAGAGCGAATCAGTCTGCCCTGAATATCATAAATATTCAGATTGATAAAATCATCACTTCCAATGCTGAAACTGATATCGGTTGAAGGATTAAATGGATTGGGGAAGTTCTGATTCAATTCAAAAGTTTCCGGTAATACAGCCTCGGCAATATTTACCTCCATGCTTTGAGAAGTCTCATTAGCAATAATGGCAGAAGTAATTTCATAGCCACCAGCTGCAGAAAAGATTTCAGTTTGATTTTTTCCATCTAATACTTCTCCAGAAACTCCGTAACCTATGATGACATATTGGTCATTAACCAATGCCGACTTTACCGTGAGTGGTAAATTTTTGTTTACCTGTAAATCATCAGCATTTACCGTTAATTGGAATCCTGCAATGTTTCCATCAGCAGTAATAGAAGCCGCTTGCATTGAAGTGATTAATGATGCTTTAGTACCAATAGCCTCACCAACATCAACTGAACGGCTACCTAAAACAAGATTTACCAGAGTAATTACATCCAGAATATTAATGATACCGTCTCCATTTAAGTCAGCAGTGTCTAGGTTAGGTTCAATTTGCCCAAGAACCATATTCACCATTGTAACGACATCCAGAATATTAATGGTATCATCACAATTCAAATCACCAGTTAAACATCCTAATCCTTCAGCAACAGCGCAGGCAGTGTTAGAGGGACCTGATTGACCTTCATCATATACGGCAGTGATGTGATAACAGTATTCATTGCCGCCAAGCACTTCACCGTCAGAATACTGCATTTCATTTGCATAGGCAATGTAGGCTCCATCTTTAAAGATAAAATAGCCTTCTACTTCTCTGTCTCCCTTTGGTATAATCACTGCATTAGAAAAATCATAATTTATCCTGCTAGGGTACATTTTTTCTGTTTTACCTGTATCGGAAAAATAATCACGACTTCCACAGTCGCCACCGTCATTATCAAAGCAGGAGAGATCACATCCATAAGCCTGATCTTCACAGTCGGCATATCCGTCACCAATCCAGGATTCAGGGCAGCAGTCACCGTCTCCGGAACAATCATCCACATAGCCTGCTTCGCATGAAGTGTCAGGACAATCATCTAATGATTCTTCACATTCACCATTTGGGCATGTTACCAGGCCTTGATCTTCGCAGGTAAGTACATCCCCGCAGTCACCGCCGTCATTATTAAATTCTTCACAATTAAAATAAACGTCCCAAGTACCGTCATCGCATAATCCGTCACCAATCCAGGCTTCATACCATTGATCTATACATTGACCAATGCAGTCTGCAAATTGACCTTCCGGGCAGGTAAATGGTTCATCCCAGGCAAGATCAATACCAGCTTCAGAAGGGGTAGCAGTGAGGTTGAGAGGTTCGTGTAAATCCTCATTCACCGGCAATCCGATTGTAATTGAAAAAGTAAAGGGTTCACCCTGGATGCAGGGAGTAGAATACTGGATGCATGCCATTTCCAATCCCCAGGCTGTAAATTCAACTTCGGTTCCCGTATTGGCAGAAGCAGATGCAATTACAGGGAAATTGGTTTGAGCAGATTGCCCTTCCATAATTCCGTAAAACCAAAAATATTCATTGTCAGGGTCAATAGTAGCATGTGGGCTGTTAGTTGTTAGGTAAACACCAGGATAGTAATAATGACCCGCAGATCCTTCATTATTCAGATTCAACAATAAATTAATTTCTTCACCTGGATCCCAAACACCATCCTGTCCATTATCTATATAGGAAGGATCAGAAACAGTGAAAAGAGGAGCATGAATGGGTACAGAGAAATTCGCTTCCCATTCTCCTTCATTACTTGAAAAGTTTACCATGAATACTGCATTATGTGCATCAGGAGTCAAATGAGAAATATCAAAAGATACACCTGCCGAACTGGCTGAACCATTCGCCTGAATTGTTCCAAAATTCAATGAGCCTGAATTCATAGAGATATAGTCATCATCGATTGAAACGGTTCCGCTTACATTGGTGGCATTATCCACACCAACATTATTTGCATGAATGGTGAGAGTAACAGTTTCTCCGAAGTCTGCATTACCATTTTCATTATCAGTAAGGGTATAAGAATCCATAGTCACATATGGACCTTCCGGAGCAATAACGGAAAGAGTGGCTTCATGTGGGAATGCATTAAAAGCGGTTACCACCAGGTCATAATCACCAGGAACCAAATCCAAGTCATCCAATTCAAGTTCAGCATTTCCATTAACATCTGCATAGGTAAATGCCAGCAGTTCATTATTTTGAGATAATGCCACAGTAGCACCAGACGCTCCAGTATTGATTGCAAACTCAGATTGTCCCAAAACAATGGCAGCATCATGAGAAATATTTAAGGCAGTAGGTGCGGCTGTTCTGACTTCAGTTGTTGGGTCACCAAAATAGGTCCAGTAATTGGTTTCGTTGATACCACTACTTCCCTGGGCATCATTCATATACATACAACCGTTGGTGGAGATACCGCCAAGAGTTCTCGTAATATGGTTCTCATAACTCTCAGTAAGAATTAAATTCATACCATACTGTCCATGCATGGGAGGTTCCCAGGACTGACTGATGGTAGAACCCATGTGTGCGATACCGCCAGTGGGTTCACCATTATGAGTTGCGCGCTGCCATACTTCTCCAAATGAGAGATAATCATCAAATTCACCTACATTACAGCCCACTGTAATAACAAAGGGAAGCATATTGGTATTGGTAAGATTATCCACATCAGAATTACTGAGGGGGGCACCATTACTCCAGCCCTGTTGATATCCATGACCAGTATAGTTAATTATACTTACCCCATTATTAATAGCAGTAATACCTTGTGACAGGGTTCCGCCGGAACCATCATAAATACCCTGATATGCATCATAAGTAAAATCCAGAAGTAAGGGTTTTAATACTAATTCGTTGAAATCATCATCTGTATATCCGCCAAAGCCGGGACCCTGATTAGAGGCTACCCCTAATGCTGAGGAATACCAGTCTGCTCCCGCTTCAGGGTATCTTTCATAATTAATCGCTCTTTCAACCTGAGTGGCTACATGGTTAGGAGACTCAGCGGAAAAACGACCAACAATTACTTCAGCATAGGAATCATTCCCCTCTATAAAACCGAAATTGGGGTCAGATGCGGATCCGCTGATATAGGTAGATGGAATCTGCGAAGCATCACCAACCAATAATAGGAAGGTTAATCCATGTTCTTCATAATAGTCAGCAACATAGTTTTTAATGGTTGTTGCATTACTGCCAATATCACTCACATTCACTATTTCAGTGGGAATACCTTTTCTGTTTTTCCAGTCCACCAGGGGCTGCATGGCTTGCATAAAAGAGCCGTGTGAAATAATCAGAAAGTTTCCTTTATCTTCTAGATACTCAAAACGGGTATCATTTTTGTAGTTTAAGAAATGATTCTCATAAATATGTGAAAATTCACTGGCAAGGTTTTGAACGGTACTTGAACGATGAAGTACATTCGTAATGCTTTCTCCTTCAGCATAGACTTTTATCTCTATTTTATGATAAACCCTGAGAATATTCCTTATAGGATTATATTGAATTGGGTGAAAGTCAATTGCCTGACCTCTCAAATTACGGAGAATATAGGGATTCTGAAGTTCTGCTAAACTCCCTGGGTAAAAGGTATCCTGACTATACACGGGGCCAAATTCACGGGCCACATTGGCAGGATTCACTAACCTTGAAAAATTCCCCTTTGAGGGAGCCACTTCAATATTTTCATAATCCGTATATTCTGATGAGATTATTTCAACTTTCATGTTGGCATCATCAGGAATGATAATGGACCGGGTTATCTTATGAATATCCGGTGCACCTTTTTCCAGGAGAGACGCTCCATTTTCCAGATGAACAGCGTACATGCTGCCCTTATCTGTGGATACAGGTACCAATTGAAAGTCATCAATGCTAAAATCAATCGTGGTGGATTCTATGTCAGAGGCGACAACCCGTGCATGTTCAATTTTGCCACCTATGAGCAGATTGCCTATAAAGAACCCTAAAAACAGTATATATTTCATTATTTCCCCATTTATTAAGTTAAAATCGGTTTTATTAATAACAGGGTAAAATTACAGGGATGTGAACAGGTTAACAATGGACGCAGGTCACATTTTACATATTGTTACACAGGTCACAAATTGCGTTTCAGGACGGGAAACTGACAAAATTTACCCTTTCTCCCAAAGGTTGTGAAAAAGGGTATATAGCTCAATATATGAGGCTAAATAGACTCAGTTAAAATGGAGTTTAATCTGTCTACAAACTCAGTGGGATTAGTCAGCTTGGCTCCTTCAAGTAAAACAGCCTGATCGAGGAGTAATTGGCTGATATTGTCAAATGATTTGCTCTTTTTCATACCACTGAGTTTACGAACTATGGCATGTGAAGGATTGATTTCCAGAATAGGTTTAACTTCCTGACCGCCTGCTTGTCCCATTGCTTTCATAATTTCCTGCATTTTAGCGGTGGGATCATTTGAATCTGCCACAATGCAAGAAGGAGATTCTTTTAATCTTGTGGAAGCCTGAATATCTTTTACCTGATCACCTAACACCTTTTTCATTTTCTTAATGAGAGGTTTCAGGTCGTTTTCTTCTTTTTTATCTTCATCTGTTTTTAACTCATCTGCAGCATCACTGTAGTTTACAGATTTAAATTCATGATCCTGATACTTATTTACCGATGGAATGACGAATTCATCAATATCCTGGTCCATTATCAATACTTCAATATCTTTGTCCCGATACATTTCTAACAGAGGTGAATGTTTTAAATTCGTCTCATTGTCACCAGTGATATAGAAGACACTTTTCTGGTCCGGTTTCATCCGGGATTTATATTCTGCTAATGATACCCAACCCTCTTCTTTGCTGGATTTAAACCGTACCAATTCTAACAGGTCATCACGATTATCATGATCCTGATAGAGTCCTTCCTTCAGAGGTATGCCAAATTGATCAATAAAGGCGTCGTATTTCTTTTTATCATCTCCGTATTTTTTAAGTTCAGATAGAATTTTTTTAACGGAATTATTTTTAATCTTTGCAAGAATTCGGTTCTTCTGGAGAATTTCACGACTTACATTCAACGGCAGGTCTTCTGAATCAATGACTCCTCTTACGAAGCGCAGATAAGTGGGTATGAGTTCTTTTTCATCATCTGTGATGAATACTCGTTTCACGTAGAGTTTAACTCCCGGTTTATAGTCGGGGTTGAATAAATCAAATGGTGCATTTTTAGGAATGTAGAACAGAGTGGTATAATCCAGGGTTCCTTCTGCCTGTGTATGAATGTAATGAACGGGATCTTCATAATCTACAGCAATGGTCTGATAAAACTGGTTGTATTCCTTTGCTTTCAGGGTACCCTTTGGTTTTTTCCAGAAGGCAGATCCGGCGTTTATTTGTTCTGTTTTTTGTTCTTTCTTTTCCTTTTTTTTGTCACCTTCGCCCTTTGTCTCCACTTCTTCCCAATGAAGGTAAACGGGGAAGGGGATATGATTAGAATATTTCTTTATAATATTCTGAATTTCCCAGCGATTCGTATATTTTTCTCCATCCTCATTTATATGGAGGGTGATATCTGTACCACAGGATTCCCGCTCAGCTTCTTCAATGTGATACCCGGACTTTCCATCGCTGGTCCATTTATAGGCTTGTTCTTCTCCGGCTTTTTTACTAATTACCTCCACATGGTCAGCTACCATATAAGAGGAGTAAAAGCCTACACCAAATTGTCCTATGAGGTTAGAATCCTTTTTTGAATCACCTGTTAGCATTTCAACAAATTTCTTTGTACCGGATCGTGCAATAGTACCCAGGTTTTCCTTTAAGTCATCCTTATTCATGCCGATTCCTGAATCTGAAATGGTGAGGCGTTTTTCTTCACCGTCTTCAAAGGTAATATCAATTCTTGGAGTAAAATCCAAAGTCTTGAAATTCTCATCTGTGAGGTTAAGATATTTGAGTTTATCCAGGGCATCAGAAGCATTAGATACTAATTCTCTGAGAAAAATTTCGCTGTGAGAATACAGAGAATGAATAATTAGGTGTAGTAGTTGACTGACCTCAGTTTGAAATTTATGTTTTGACATAAATCGCTTTCCTCCAAATTAAATGAAATGTCGCCGGATCGGCGTTATGATTAGAGATTATACCTTAGACTGAAACGAATCCATCTTCCCGGCAGAGACACATCTTCAACATCTTCATATTGAACATTGAACACATTATTAATATTCAGGGTGGATTCAATTTTCCAGATTTGGTATTTCACCTGCGTATCGAAAATGACTCTGTTGTCATAAGATGTGGGCTGCTCATAGCGAATATACCATGAACGGGAAATATTAAAAGGCAGTTTATATTGGGTCCCAAATATCAATTGATGTTTGAGATAATTTGAAACATTTCGATAACTATTTTGGCTGCCGTTATTTTCAATGTCTAAATAGGCATAACCTAATTCAAAGCGGTCAATAAAAGTGAGATATTTGATAATCTTGGGAAATAGCTCCACATGCACATTATGCCCGGAAGTCAACACGGAAGGTATATTCTCAGGTTTCAAAACAGGTATCGTACCGCTGCTGCTATACCAGTCTATAACATTTTCAGAATTTTTATAGAAGAATGAGGTAGTAAGATTCATGGGAGCACCAAAAAGCTGCATTCCATACTCATAAGAGTTGACTGTTTCCCCTTTTAAATCTTTATTTCCTGCGTAGATATGATCATTGGCGTACATTTCATAAAAGGAGGGAATTCTGAAACCATGATCGAATTTATAATAAATATTGGCGTTGTTATTTATGTGATACACCAGTTGGTATCCGGGAGCGCTGAACCAGCCATAATCGGAATAATAGTTGCCACTGAGCCCCAGATTAAGATCAATATTTTTAAAGGTAAAATCATTTTGGATATGCAGTGAATAATGATCTCTGGTTATATCACTGACAACGGTGTTGGAATTGGTTTCACGATTATAGGTAATACCTGATGAAGTTCGTCCGAATCGGTTTCTCACAAAGGAAGCGAAATTGAATCCGATTTCTGTACTACCGTAATTTTTCCACCCTCCGAGATTTTTATCACGGGAAAACTCATCACGGTGGTCAAACCAATGTGTATTTGATTCCAGTTGAAGGTTACCAAAATCCCACATAATTTTCGAATTAAAGAACTTGGTGGAGTTTCGTTCATATTGATCTGAGTAGATAGAGGATAGGTGATTGTTAATTCCGTTACCTCTTTCCATAAATCCAAATGAAAAGTTGGTAGTTGTTTTCCCATCTTCAAGGGAGTATTTGTAATAATAGGTGCGTTTGAGAAAATCGGTGTTGGTTAAATATCCTCCTGAAGAAATTCCTCCCAGACTGAAATTATGATAACTGCGGCCAATAGGGATATTCACCACCATATTTCCATTCATAAGGGAGTAATCACCAAATTCAGTTGAAATATAAGTGTCTCTGTCTCTGCCGTTTTTGGTAATGATGTTCACCACTCCGGATACTGCTCCGGTTCCATATTTCCGGGCTGCAGCATTCCGATACACTTCAATTCTATCAATATCATCCAGATTTACAGGCAGATCTAAATCGTGGTATAATGTCTGTTGGTTGCTGATTTTTAGTCCGTCAACTAATACTAAGGTTTGTTCACCGGTACCCCCAAAAGTAGAAATATTTGCAAGTACATCAGCCGCTCCCCTTCGTTTAATTTTTACACCTAAAACATAATCCAGTACTTCAGCGATGCTATTTCCGGGGATGGACTGTATCTTATTTGCATCAATTATAATTTTCGTATTTAATGGGATAGGATCACCAGAAATAGTGACGGTTCTGGCTGGTGGAGTATTTTCATCTTCTGCAGCCACTGGTGTGAAGTTGGGAACAGAGGATATTTCTACAGAGGCTGGCAGAGATTCCGGTGCAGACAAATGTACCAGATAAGGATTGTTTTCTTCAAAATCATAAAATGCAGTCTTAGTGATGGGGCCTAATAATCCGTCAATCTCAAGACTTTGCTTTTCAGGGTAGAATTCGTTAAAGGAATTCAACTGATTTTGGATGTCAGCAACCTGGTCAGCATTAAGATCATCCTCAACATTTTTGAATTCCAGAATACTACGATAGATGGAATGAGCCAATTGAGCCTGCTGATTTTCAACTTCAATTTCCAATTCGTCTAAGGGCGATTGGAAGAGTTCGTGAATGGTACCAAACCCTGCAAGGGTCTGAATTTTATATCTGCGGTAATGGTCAGCTGCCTCTCTGTTTCTGCCTGCCAGTAAATAGGTCTGGGCGAGACACCAATGCAGTTCAGGACCGGAATGAAGCAGTCTGTTTTCATGATTGCGGGATTCAATTTGTCCTGCTTCATCAATTTTACCTATAATTTCAAGAAATTTTTGATCATCAAATACATCAGGAAGTTTATCAGCCAGTTTTCTGCGAACCAGAAGTTCATTGGCAATTTCCAGATAAGCATTTTGGTCTTGGGCGAGGATACACCCAATGAGAAGAATATAGGTAATTAAAATGGAATTAAATCTCATTCAGTAAGGTTTATTAATTGGTAGAAGTGCTGTCTGATAAATCCTGAATAATTCCATCTCCGCTGATTTTCAGGAGAATAATCTGGCTTTGATTTCCGTAGGAATAGGTATTACCGGTGATAATATAGCCACCATCGGAAGTTTGATTTATGGAAGAACCCACATCTTTATTCTCACCGCCGTAAGTATAATCCCATTCTTTTGAAAGATCATTGGTAAGTTTAATTGTCCAAACATCATCCATAGTGGAGTTTTGAGAATATTTGCTGCCAACGATAATAAAGCCACCATCCTGAGTTTGGCGTACCCCATGAGCTTCATCCTGATAAGCACCGCCAAAAACCTGCATGGTACCACCTTCAGGACGACCTAAATAATCTGTTTTCAGAGCAATAATATTAGATTGTCCCCATCCCGAAGTGTAGGTATTTCCCACTACGATGAAGCCATTATCAACGGTTTGTTGCACATAGATACCATGATCATCATTATATCCTCCTGCATTCACATAAGAATAGGTGGTATCAAACCCACCTCCATTTGCAGCAGTGGTATCAGCGCTTGAGTTTAATTTTATCAATCTGATATCGAAGGCGTTCGCTGCTGAGTAACTACTTCCCACCAGTACATAGCCACCATCATTGGTCTGCTGGGCATA